>JAZQZO010000380.1:0-24715 GCA_045634065.1 Acutalibacteraceae bacterium | reverse complement strand
GAGGCTTTGATGTAAGAGTATCATCACTTGAAAACGGTGAAAGAAATAGGGCTACAATGGTAACAATTCATAAGGAAGAACCGAAGGAAACAACTCGCGTCGGCAGAATAGATTACTTTGATGCTGACGGTAAAAGAAGCGATACCATTGAATATACCAATGCTGACAGCTTTGAAAAGGATATTAAAGCTGATGCAAAAGCCGGTGAAACAATGTTTATTGCCGTGTATATGGACAAGGACGGAAAAACAATTCCACTTGAGTTTTTAAATGAGCTTGACCCTCCACAGCGTTTTGCAACAGTACCAAGTCCGTATCTCAGTAAGGATCTTTTTGAAAAGCTTGCAGATTTTTATGAGGACATTGATTTCTTTGATTTCCGTGATTCTCTTGAAACCGGCGAAAGTAAGGAAGAACTTGCAGAAAAGTTTGCATCTGATTTGCAGACTCCCGAAGATATTGACAAAGCCATTAAAGGCTTGGAAGAAATCAAATCTGAATACGGTACGGATGAAAATGATATTAACCTTGCCAATGTGTTAATAAAAGCGTTGCAGGATGAAAAGGCAAGAATTACTCCAATCAGTGATGCAGACCTTATCGGTAAAGAGGTCATAATTGACGGCGATAAGTACATCGTCGAAAAGCTTGACCCCGTCTTTGGTGACGTGTCAATGAGGGACACCTCATCTTTTTATCCGATTAACCGTGTTGAGAAGATAAATTTTGTCCGTGAACACCTTGCAGAGCCGAAACAAAGCTACACAACTGAAAAGGTTGAAGAAATTTCAGGTGAAAAAAGCGGTCTGCCCTTTGATGTTGTTATTCAGACAATTAAGACTGAAGAAGCAGACCTTACCCCGTCTTGGGAAAAGAAAGAGGAGCCTAAACCTAAACTTCTCAAGCCTGATGTTCCCGAAAGTCAGAAGCATAACTTTGTAATAACCGATGATAACCTCGGTGTAGGCGGTCTTAAAGCAAAATTCAGAGCTAATATGGATGCAATAAACCTTTTACATAATCTTGAATTTGAAAACAGACTTGCTACACCCGAAGAACAGGAAATTCTTTCAAAGTATGTAGGCTTCGGCGGTCTTGCCGATGCCTTTGACGAAAGCAAAGAAAATTGGGCAGATGAGTTTAAAGAGCTTATCGTTACTCTTTCTCCCGAAGAGTATGATGCCGCAAGGGAAAGCACACTTACTGCTTTCTATACTCCTCCCGTTGTTATCCGTTCAATGTATGAAGCACTTACAAATATGGGTTTTAAGACTGGCAACATCCTTGAGCCTTCCTGCGGTGTCGGTAACTTTATGGGTATGCTTCCCGAAAGTATGAAGGACAGTAAATTCTACGGTGTTGAGCTTGACAGTATTACGGGCAGAATTGCGCAGCAGCTTTATCAGAAAGCAAATATAGCGGTACAAGGATATGAAAAAACAGACCTACCTGACAGTTTTTTTGACATCGCTGTAGGCAATGTGCCTTTCGGACAGTTTGGTGTATCCGACAGAAAGTACAATAAGCATAATTGGCTAATACACGATTACTTTTTCGGTAAGACACTTGACAAGGTGCGCCCCGGCGGCGTTATTGCCTTTATCACTTCATCGGGTACACTCGATAAAAGAAACTCAAATGTAAGGAAATATATAGCACAGAGAGCTGATCTTCTCGGTGCTATCCGCTTGCCTAACAACACATTCAAGGCTAATGCGGGAACAGAGGTAACCTCGGATATTATCTTCTTGCAAAAGCGAGATACCCTTGTAACCGAGGAGCCTGATTGGGTACATCTTGACCGAGATGAAAACGGAAACGAGTACAACAAATATTTCGTTGATCATCCCGAAATGGTGCTTGGTGAAATGGTTATGGAATCCTCACAGTTCGGTCAGTCACTTACTTGTAAGCCTTATGAGGACAGAGAGCTTTCTGACCTTTTAAGCGAAGTGGTACAAAACATTCACGCAGAGATAACAGAGGTTGAAATTCAGGAAGCGGGAGAAGCGGTTGATAACTCAATACCTGCAGACCCCAATGTAAGGAATTTCAGCTTTACTGTTGTTGATGGTCAGGTGTATTACAGAGAAAACAGCCGTATGAATGCTGTTGAAGTTTCTGCAACTGCAGAAAACCGTATTAAGGGTATGGTTGAGATAAGAGATAGCGTCAGAGAGCTTATACAGCTTCAGACAGAGGATTATCCCGACTCGGCTATACAATCAGCACAGGATAAGCTCAACGAGGTTTATGACCGATTTACGAAGAAATACGGTCTCATAAATTCAAGAGCAAACCGTTTGGTTTTCTCTGATGACAGCTCATATTATCTTCTTTGTTCACTTGAGGTTATCGGTGAAAACGGTGAGCTTAAAAGAAAAGCAGATATGTTTACCAAGAGAACAATCAAGCCGCATATTAAGGTCACCTCCGTAGAAACTGCAAGTGAAGCACTGGCCGTTTCAATCGGAGATAAGGCAAGAGTAGATATGCCGTATATGTGTTCTCTTTCGGGTAAGACGGAGCAGGAGCTTTTTGAAGAGCTGAAGGGTGCAATCTTCCTTAACCCCTTACACACCCACGAGCATGACGGTCAGGACAAGTATCTCACCGCAGATGAATACCTTTCGGGTAATGTCCGTGAAAATCTGGCACTTGCCAAAAGAAGTGCCGAACTCTATCCAGAGGATTACAACATCAATGTTGAATATCTTGAAAAGGTACAGCCGAAGGATTTGGATGCAAGTGAAATCTCTGTCCGTCTCGGTGCGACTTGGCTTCCTACTGATGATGTTCAGGATTTTATCTTTGAAACCTTGAGAACTCCCCGATATTGTCAGTACAATATGAAGGTTAACTTCTCTCCGATAACAGGTGAATGGGCAATTAAGGGCAAGAGCTATGACCGAATGAATGTTATGTCAGAAAGTACCTACGGCACATCGAGAATTAACGCCTACAAGATTATTGAAGATACTCTTAATCTTAAGGATGTTCGTATCTTCGACTATGTTGAGGATGAATACGGAAACCGTAAACCTGTTCTCAATAAAAAGGAAACTGCCATAGCACAGGGTAAGCAGGAAATGATTAAGCAGGCTTTCCAGGATTGGATATGGAAAGATCCGGAGCGACGGGAAAGACTTTGCCGAATGTATAACGATACATTCAACTCAATGAGAGCGAGAGAGTATGACGGAAGTCATATTACTTTCAGCGGAATGAATCCCGAAATCAAGTTGAGAGAGCATCAGGTAAATGCCGTCGCAAGAATTATGTACGGCGGCAATTCGCTTCTCGCTCATGTGGTCGGTGCAGGTAAAACCTTTACAATGGTTACTGCGGCACAGGAAAGCAAGAGGCTCGGTCTTTGTAACAAGTCGCTTATCGTTGTACCTAATCACCTTACAGAGCAGTGGGCAACGGAGTATTTACAGCTTTATCCGTCTGCAAATATTCTTGTAGCAACGAAGAAAGATTTTGAAACCAAGAACAGAAAAAAGTTCTGTGCGAGAATTGCTACGGGTGACTATGATGCTGTTATCATAGGTCACTCACAGTTTGAGAAAATTCCCATCAGCATTGAAAGACAGAAGTATATGCTTGAACAACAGATTGATGAAATCACTCTCGGCATTGAGCAGGCAAAGTATGACAGAGGTGAAAAGTTTACCATTAAGCAGCTTGAGAAAACAAAGAAATCCCTTGAGGTCAAACTTGATAAACTCAACGACCAAAGCCGTAAGGATGATGTAATCAACTTTGAAGAATTGGGAATTGACAGACTCTTTGTTGACGAAGCACACAGTTTCAAAAATCTTTTTCTCTATACAAAGATGCGTAATGTAGGCGGTATCGCACAGACGGAAGCTCAGAAATCATCCGACCTTTATATGAAGTGTCGCTACCTTGATAAAGTCACCGGGAACAAAGGTGTTGTGTTTGCTACGGGTACACCCGTTTCAAACTCAATGGTAGAGCTCTATACAATGCAGAGGTATTTGCAGTATGACGCACTCTCGGATAAAAGACTTCAGCACTTTGACTCTTGGGCATCCACCTTTGGTGAAACCGTTACTGCCATTGAGCTTGCTCCCGAAGGTACGGGATACAGAGCAAAGACACGCTTTGCCAAGTTCTATAACCTTCCTGAACTGATGATGATGTTCAAGCAGGTTGCAGACATACAGACAGCGGATATGCTTAATCTTCCCGTTCCAAAAGCAAATTACCACAACATTGCGGTTAAGCCTACGGATATTCAGAAAGAGATTGTGGCTTCACTCGGTGAGAGAGCCGAGAAGGTAAGAAACAAAATGGTTGATTCAAGCCAAGATAATATGCTGCTCATAACCAATGACGGCAGGAAGCTGGCACTTGACCAACGCCTTACCAATGAAATGCTTCCCGACGAGCCTGACAGTAAGGTGTCTGTTTGTGCAGATAATGTCTTTAAGATTTGGGAAAAGACAGCAGAGCAGAAATCAACACAGCTCATTTTCTGCGACCTTTCCACTCCGCACAATGACGGTAAGTTCAATGTGTATGATGATATTAAAAAGAAGCTCATTGCAAAAGGTGTACCCGAAAATGAAATTGCATTTATCCATAACGCCGATACAGAAGCAAAAAAGAAAGAACTCTTTTCCAAAGTCCGTGAAGGACAGATAAGAGTTCTTATTGGCAGTACGGCAAAGATGGGTGCAGGTACCAATGTACAGAAGAAGCTAATTGCAATTCATCACACAGACTGTCCGTGGCGACCCGCTGACCTTCAGCAGAGAGAGGGACGTATTATCCGTCAGGGTAACGAAAACCCTGAAGTTGAGATTTACTCTTATGTTACCGAGGAAACCTTTGATGCTTATCTCTATCAGCTTGTAGAGAACAAGCAGAAGTTTATCGGACAGATAATGACTTCCAAATCGCCTGTGCGTTCAGCAGAAGATGTTGACGAGCAGGCGTTATCTTATGCCGAGATTAAAGCTCTTGCAACGGGTAATCCCTATATCAAGGAGAAGATGGACTTGGATATTGAGGTTTCTAAACTTAAGCTTCTTTATCAGAGCCATTTAAGTCAGAGGTATGCTCTTGAGGACAAGCTGATAAAGAAATTCCCGACAGATATAAAGACATACGAAATCCTTATTGAAGGTTATGAGAATGACATTCAGCTTGCAAAGGATAACACATTCCCGGTTGAGGACAGTATATCTACAATGGTGATTGAAGGTGTCGCACATAATGACAAGAAGGCGGCAGGCTCAGCCATTCTTGAACTGTGTCACGCAATGACTTCACCCGAAAAGAAATATATCGGTACTTACCGTGGCTTTAATATGTACTTATCCTTTAACAGCTTTGAGAAAGAATACAATGTAACTCTTGAGGGTGCATTACAGCACAGTATTTCAGTCGGAGGTGATATTCAGGGTAATATCACTCGACTTGATAATCTTATATCCCGTCTGCCTGACAGACTTGAGGCTTGCAAAGAGAAGCTTGCTGAAACTGAAAAGCAGATTGAAAATGCAAAGGCTGAAATCGAAAGACCGTTCCCGAAGGAGCAAGAGCTTAAAGAAAAAAGTGAACGCTTGGCGGAACTTAATGCTCTGCTTGATATGAATCATAAGGACAATGAGATTGATGAAGGTGAGGTAACAAATGATGATCTTGAAAGAAAAGAAAGAAACATTGCAAGATAAATCAAAATACATTTTTATGTGAAACAAAACATATTTGTTGAAATATAATGGGTATAAGCAGTAATGTGAAATAGGTGATATTATCATATCTTTCGTCTTTTGTCAAGTTGTTTTTTAAAAAATATGTAAAAATGCTTGACAAAAGGCAATGCCTACTATAGAATTCTAACTATAAGTCAATGTGTTTATGGAATACTATAGATAGTAATAAAGCCAAAATATATTGTCGAATCTTGACTTTTTTGTTCCCTTGTTGTAGAATTAGTATAGTTCAGTTATAAGGAGGACAAATAGTGGCGGACTTTATTTGTAAATGCCTTACTAGTATTGGTTATGATGTTAGAGATAAAAATGGGAATTCGTGTCGTATACTAAACGGTTTAGACATGCTAGTGCTTATAGTGTATGTGTGTATTGTAATTTATAATACTTGCATTTCGGGTGTAAATGGAAATGCAAGTTTAAGTACGTTAACATATATAGCTACATCAGCGGTTTCATTGAGGACGTTGTTAAAATTTTGGATTAAAGAAAGAACTTTAAAAAAAGATAAAGAATCAGTTTCTATTACCCACACTATAGGTATGGTGGCATATTGTATGATAACTGGTATTTTGATTTTAGGTTATTTTTTCATCAATAATGAAGAACTTGCTAAAATTTTGTTAATAGTGTACTATGTGCTGTTTGCTATATTTGAGATTACTGAGATACTGGTAAGATGTTTTGATGCAGAACCTCATAAATATAAGAGATAAGCAATTAGCATTAAAGAAAGGTGTGTGAACTATGGACAAATTAATGTTTTTAGGCGATAGTCTAATGATGTGTTTGGCAATTTCATTATTAATATCTGCCGTGATCTTGATAGTAAATGTTGTTAAGAGTCAAGAACTTAAAGACCGAATCTATACTAGAGAATTAAAAACAGAAATACAATCAATTACTTATTTGCGATTAAATAGAGGCGTAACAGTTCCGGAAGAATTCATTTATGGACATAAAAACACTGGTAAAAGTCCTTGTGATTTAGTTGAATTGGAAATCGATAGTTGTTATTTGACTCCTAGTAGCAATGTTTTGATGGAGGAGGGTAATTGGTAATGAGAGCAACTCCAGGTTTAGCATGGAATGCAATGAGAGATTATTATGATAAGCATAGTGAGGATAGTTTGTCAGAAGTCACATTTAGTCGCGACACAAAAGATGTATTTATAAATGATTTTGTAAAGTGTTACGATAATATTTTACAAAACTACATGAATTCTCCAAATGGTGAGCTTGACAGACATAAACAGGCAGCGATTCTCTTGCATTGTACGATTAAGAACAAGTTGTTTAAATATAAAGGAAAAGTTGAAAAGGGAACTGTTTTTGTTGGTTGTGAGCAAATAGGTTTATTGCTTTGTTTGTCTTTCATGAAGGATATGCTTAATAATGTTTTGGAAGAAATAGGTGAAAATCCTATAGAACAGTATATATTTCCTTCAGCATTTTCTTGCCAAACTGAATATTTTGATATATTAACAAGGGATCTATATCTTCAAACTCATAAGGATGATGAAGTTTATATTTTATTTTTAGCAAATATTCTCTTCTTTATAGAGTATAACACATTAAAAGAACTTAATCCAAGCTTAATTCAAAAAATTAAAGATCATACAGAAAACAAATCTTGATTTTGTTGTGATATCTGTATATAACGAATTTTTAAGTCGATTGTTTTAAAGTCAATCGACTTTTTCTTTTTATCGAAAGGAGGTGATAAAAATATCATTCATACTACCTGAAGCAATAAATAAAGCAAAGGAAATGGACGTTTTAACTTACCTTATGAAGGCAGATCCGTTGGAACTCGTTAGAGTAACATCTGGTATTTATTCAACCAAAACACATGACAGTTTAAAGATATCGAATGGTAAGTGGATGTGGTGGTCAAGAGGTATCGGTGGCAAAACGGCTGTAGATTATCTTTGTAAGGTTAAGGGGATTAATTTTACTGATGCAGTTACGGCAGTGTTAAAGGTAAGTGATGTTACTCCTGCTTTTATAACCAATAACACCATTGATAAAAAAAGACCTTTTATACTGCCAAGAGCATCCCCCGATAACGATACAGCTATTGCGTATCTTGAGCAGAGAGGTATAGCTAAAAACATTATCCTTTGGTGCATCGAAAAAGGTATTATATATGAGAGCATTCCAAGAAATGCTGTTGTCTTTGTAGGTAACGATGAGTTTGGAAATCCATGTTATGCTAATGTCAGAGGTACAGGAAAAGATAAATTTTTCTGCGATTCTGCAGGTAGCGACAAGCAATATTCGTTCCGATTGATAACACGAGATTCTACTTCTTTACACCTTTTTGAGGGTGCTATAGATTTACTCTCTTATGCCACATTGATGCAGATGCAAGGTCAGAATTGGAGAGGAACGAATCTTGTTTCGCTGTCAGGTGTATATCGACCATCGAGTAAAAAGGAATTTCAAAAAACACCGGTTGTGGTAACAAACTTTTTGGAAAACAACAAGAAAATAAGAAAAATTTATCTTCATCTCGACAATGATTATGCCGGAAAAACAGCGACGGACGTTCTTATTAAAACACTGACACCTCAATATAAAGTCATTAACAAACCTGTGCCAATAGGTAAAGATGTTAATGACTTTCTTCTTTTTACAATCCAAAATTCAAACGAAAGGAGTATTGATGCTTTATGCCAAAGTACAATGTAACGATAGTGGAAACACTTAAAAAGACCGTTGAAGTTGAAGCTGAAAGTCCCGAAGAAGCAAATCAGTTGGTAACAGATGAATGGTATAGCGGAGAGCATATCCTTGATGCTGACTGCTTTGATGGGGTGGAGTTTGAGAGTAAAGAAGTGCAACCTGAAAGAATGAAAGTGGTACTTCTTGAACCTTTTAAACTAGCTCGTATTGCAGAGATAGATGCTTCTCTTGAAAGTATGCAACAGATTGTCGGAGGAAATATTGAACCCGGAGAGTATTTTGAAGAACCTGTCTGTATTCTTCAAAACAGAGAAGGAAAAATGCTTGGGTTACCTCTTAACCGTGCAGTTTACGGAGATGACAGAAAGATGATAGATATCATCGCAGGCACTGCCTTTATATGTAGCTGCTCAGGAGAAGATTTTTCTTCCCTTAGTGACGAACAACTCAAAAAATACTGTGATAAATTCAAGTATCCTGAGAAATTTGTAAAGATAGGTGAAGAAATAAAGAGCATTCCCATACGGCAATCAAAAGACTTCTCAAGATAGGTATAGGTTTGTGGTATTGTCTTAGCGAGCACTGGATTTGTATATACCAAATCCCTCGTTAGTGGAATGCCCCTAATACCCCTGATTGAGAAAGGAGGATTTTTATAAACACAGTAATTTACATTGTTTTAATAACCCTATCTTTATTTTCATTTGTTGCTAAATCTATTTTTATTGAATATCTCAAGAAGAAAGGATATATGTGATGAGAAAAAGAAAGATAGGATTTCTTTTGTATCTGAATGAGGAAGAAGCAGAACGACTGAATGAATTAGCTAAATCAACAGGTAATTCAAAGTCGAAATATCTTCGATTTTTGATAAACGGTTATAAACCTATAACTGCCCCATCGGCTAATTATCCCGTACTTATAAAAGAGCTTCGTGCGGTTGGTAACAACCTTAATCAGTTGTTGAAACACGCCCGTGCAGTTCAGTATATAAACACTTCTGAACTGCAAAAAGTACTTGATGATCTTATCGAAACGGAAAGACAAGTCAATCTTGCTTTCACTGTAAAGAAGGATTGAAAGTATGGCAGTAACTAAAATATGGGATATTAAAGGTAGAATTGATCAGGTTATTACTTATGCTTCTAATCCATCTAAAACTAAAAATGAAATGTACACAGACTATGATTTGCAATGTCTTAGAGATGTAATGGATTATACAATGGATGACTACAAAACTGAGAAACAATATTTTGTAAGCGGTATTAACTGTATGCCTGAAATGGCAAGACAGCAGATGACCGAAACAAAAAAGAGAGTAGGCAAAACGGATGGTATAGTAGCTTATCACGGTTATCAATCTTTTGCTCCGGATGAAGTTACACCTGATATAGCCCATAAGATAGGTGTTGAACTTGCAAGAGAAATGTGGGGAGAAAGATTTGAAGTTGTTGTTGCTACTCATGTTAATTCCCATTGCATACATAATCATTTTGTTCTTAATTCAGTTTCCTATGTTGATGGTAAAAAGTACAATGACTGTAATGAAACTTATCGTATGATTCGTAAAATCTCCGACCGACTTTGTGATGAATATAGTTTATCAGTTGTTCGTAATCCTAAACCATCGGTTAAGAAATGTCGTACTGAATATCTGGCAGAAGAGAATGGAAGTTATACAAAAAACAGTATCATAAAAAGAGATATTGACGAGTGTATAAGTTCTTCATTATCTACTCAAGAGTTCTTGAGAAAAATGGAAGAAAGAGGTTATGGTTTTAATTTTTCTCGAAAATATGCAACAATTACACATCCGAATTTTCCGAAAGCTCGCAGACTTAAAACACTTGGTGATGACTATATGCCTGTAATGATCAAGAACAGAATATTGAAAAACACTCATAGTGAAAATTCAATACTACCCGAACAAGAGGATGAGCAAATAATATTTTTCGGTAACAAAGGAAACGATGTTTTTAAAAGTTATCGTGTAATGTATGTTCACTTTGTTTGTGGCATAAGGACAGTAAAGGAAAGACCTGACAGTAACCGTCAAATGCAATATCTTTTAAAAGACGAACTTTTAAAGTTGGATCGTCTTATTGAGGAGCAAAATCTTTTGTGTGGTAATGATATACATACGAGAGATCAACTCCTTGAATATAAGGGTAAAGCAGAAAGTGAAATGTCGGAGCTTATTGAAGCGAGAAGGATTTTAAGAAATGATCTTAAAAAAGCCGTAAGGATGGGTAATACAGCGGAACAGTCGGAACTTAAGTATCACATATCTGTACTAAGCCAAAAAATAAAAAAGTGTCGCAGGGATATTACGGTGTGTGAAAGAATACTTGAGGATAAACCTATGGTAGAAGAAAAACTCAGACAGATACAAGACTATTCAAAAACAAATCAAAGAAAGGAGCATAACAATTATGAACGCTTCAGGTGACGCAGCGGAACAAGTTGTGCGCATGACACTTGATGGTGTACAAGTGGCGGCAAAGATAACTGGCAAAGGTGCAGAACATCTTGCTCAACTTCTTATACTCGCATTAAAAGACACCAACAAAAGAACGAAAGGCAGAGCATCTCTTTCCACTATGCTTAAGTCGCAGAAACCTATAAAGGTTTTTGAAATTGAGGATAAAGATCTGAGAAAGTTCTGTCAAGAAGCAAAAAAGTACGGTGTAATGTATCATATACTTAAAGATCATGATGGAAGAAATAACAGATGTGACATTATGGTAAGAGCAGAAGATGCATCAAAGGTAAACCGTATTTTTGAGCGATTTAATCTCGGTGCAAATAATCAGGCAACTATTAAACAAAGCCTTGAAAAGGCACAGGGACCATTTGAAGTATCTCCCGAAAGTGATGTTGGTGATATTGAAAGGTTTGTCAAAGAGTTAACGAAAAACTCTGAAAAGACAGCAAGAGTAAATCCCGATGACCCTTTTGCGGTAAGGACGGAAAAATCCCGTCAGTCCGAGGTTATCTCGGTGAACAGTACAAATACCGTCCGCAAAACTTCGAACACTACTGACCGTCCATCTGTAAGAATGCAACTTGCAGAAATAAAGCAAGAGCAGGATAAACAAATTCAGATGAAAAACAAGGGTCAGATAACACAAAACAAATCCAAATCAAAAAAGAAAAGGAGTAAATCTAATGTCAGATAATAATCAAAACTATACACAGCAGAGTGAAAGAGTGCAGGAATCTTTTGATAAAGATACTTGGCTTAAACAGAAACAAAAGGATCGCAATGATGCGTTTGCGAGTATTGATAGTGAGGTTAAAAAGTTTACTGATATAGATAAACTTAATACTTATCTTAATGTACAGAGCAGATTCGACAAGTATTCTGTGGGAAATGCTGTTCTTATAGCAGCGAGTAAGCCTGAAGCTGAGAAACTTGCAGATGCAAAAACTTGGCAGAAGAATGGTGTTTATATTAAGAAAGGAGAGCGTGGTATTACTATTCTTGAACCTGGAGAGGAATTCAAACGAGAGGATGGCTCAACAGGTGTAAACTATAACGCAAAAAAAGTGTTTGATATTTCACAGACAACTGCTGAAAAGAAATCTCAGGAGTCTAAAAACTATGATATTTCAAAGATTATTTCTTCACTTATTCAAAGCTCACCTGTAAATGTATGCAGAAGCAGTATTCTCCCAGATGATAAGAATGTATATTTTAATAGCAGAGATAATGCTATTGTTATTCGTGAGGGAATACCTGCTGAAGAGATAGTCAGGGAGCTTTCTAAAGAAATTGTTTCATTAAGAGTCGGTAGTGAAAAAACTGCTGAAGAAGGAACGACAGCATTACGAGCTTATGCGGTGTCATATATTGTTTGTAAAAGATATAATATTGAACCACCGGGGTCTGATTTTAAATCCAAGCTTTTTGATGGCCTTAATGCACAAGCGATTCGTTCAGAACTCGGTAAAATCCGAAGTGAAGCTAACTCGATCTGTAATAATATAGACAGACAATTAAAACCTAAAGCAAAATCGGGAGATGCAAGATAAGCGAGGTAACGAATGAAACAAGATAAATACATTATCGTTGTTGACGATTTCGATCACAATCTCCTTATTAACGGCATCAACTGTTTTCGCAATGATTTGTTGGAGGAAGAAAAGCCTACAGAAGATGTTGATAGACTTCTAATGAGAATAATCGAAGCACCTTTACATAAAGAAAGAAGGAAAAAAGCTTTTGAGAGATGACAGACTTTCTAAAGAAAACCTTATACTTTATGCTTTAGGAATTTTGCCGACAATATGGTTTGCATTATTGGTTGCTCCTTTTACAGATGGTGGTATAACTGAAATTATACAAAATCTTTCTGAAGCATTTGCTAACCCATTTAATATAGTCTTTTGTGAGAACAGTCTGAAAACTGTTCTTATTTTTTTAGTTGCATATGCTTTAGGAATCTTAATTTATGTATCTTCAGAAAAAAACTATCGTCGCAGGGAAGAACACGGTTCAGCAAAATGGGGAAAACCCACAGTTATTTTAAAAAAGTATTCTGATGCTGAAAAAGAGAAAAACAAAGTGTTGACACAAAACACTGCTATAGGTCTTGATGGAAGAAAACACAGGAGAAATCTGAATGTTCTTGTGTGTGGTGGTTCTGGTTCAGGTAAGACTCGCTTTTACGCTAAACCTAACATTATGCAAGCTAATACTTCCTTTGTTGTTCTTGATCCTAAAGGTGAAATTCTCCGTGATACGGGAAATCTTTTAAAAGCAAAAGGTTATGAAATCAAGGTTATTGACCTTATCAATATGGATAAAAGTGATTGCTATAACCCGTTTGTTTATTTAAGAGATGATAATGATATTCAAAGGCTTGTTACAAACTTGTTTAAGAATACAACACCTAAAGGCTCACAGACACAAGACCCTTTTTGGGACCAAGCAGCAATGATGCTGTTGTTAGCTCTTATATTTTTTCTGCATTATGAGGCACCTGAGGAAGAACAAAATTTTGCGATGGTGCTTGATATGATAAGAGCAGGTGAAGTAAGAGAGGAAGATGATTCTTTTAAAAGTCCTCTTGATAGGTTGTTTGAAAGACTTGAAGATAAAGATCCGACTCATGTAGCTTTGAAATATTACAGAGCATACAGAAGTGGTTCTGGTAAAACTCTAAAGTCAATACAGATAACATTACTTGCACGACTTGAAAAATTTAATCTTAACTCTCTTTCAGGTATTACTCAAACTGATGAGCTTGAGTTACATATGATTGGTGAGAGCAAAACTGCTATTTTCGGTGTAATTCCCGATAATGATAGCAGTTTTAATTTTATAATCGGTATGCTTTATACTCAGCTCTTTCAGCAGCTATATTATCAGGCGGATATAGTACACAGTGGTAGATTGCCGGTGCATGTTCACTTTGTAATGGATGAGTTTGCCAATGTTGCTTTGCCTGATGAATTTGACAAGCTCTTATCAACGATGCGTTCAAGAGAAATATCTGTTTCAATTATCATTCAGAATATGGCACAGTTAAAGGCTCTTTTTGAGAAACAATGGGAAAGTATTGTCGGTAACTGTGATGAATATCTTTATTTGGGTGGAAATGAGCAAAGTACACATAAGTATGTAAGCGAATTGCTCGGCAAAGAAACCATTGATACAAATACATACGGACAATCAAAGGGTAAAAACGGTAATTATTCTACTAATTACCAAGTATCGGGACGAGAACTTCTTACACCTGATGAGGTAAGACTCCTTGATAATAAGTATGCACTTTTATTTGTTCGTGGAGAAAGACCGATAAAGGATTTGAAATATGATATTCTTAAGCATCCGAATGTTGATAAAACTGCAGACGGAACAGGCAAACCCTATGTACACGGTTTTAATGATTATTCTCTCGAAGATATCGATTACACTGTTTTTTCTAAAAACGACAAGGATGATGAACAACCACAACAAATCAATTTTTCTATTTACTCAAAAGAAGAAATAGAAGAATATCTTAATATCTAAATTTTAATCTATGGAGGAACTATTTTATGAATCACAAAAATTTAATTACTAAAACAACTAAATATCCTTTGCAGTACAAGGTAAAAAAGGGATATAAGACCTATGTAGGTATTATTCTTTGTATTACAATGTTCTGTACTCTCGGCCTTACAGCTTTTGCGGCTGATGATCCCGTAACCGTTGTAAATAACCTTTCAACCTTCATCTTCGGTCTTATCCGTGCTGTCGGTATGATTATTCTTGGCTTCGGTGTTGTTCAGGTCGGTCTTTCACTTAAGTCACACGATCCCTCACAGAGAGCAAACGGTTTCCTTACAGTTGCCGGTGGTATAATTATCACATTTGCAAAGGAAATTCTGGATCTTATCACTGGTTAAATAAAAAACATGTTGCTTTTCGGGATTTATTAAACAATAAATATGTAAGATAATTTTATGCTTTTCGATGGTTTTCGACATTAAACTGCTGTATAATCAATTTGTAAATGATTATATAGGAAGTGTAAAAATATGATGCATCGTGAACAAGCTACAGTATGCTTTACTGGACATAGACTTCAAAAATTACCTTTTAGGTTTAATGAAGAAGACCCAAAATGTATGAAAATGAAAAGAATGCTTTGCAGAAAAATAGAAGATTTAATTGTAAACCACGGTGCAACTCATTTCATTTCAGGTATGGCTATCGGAGTGGATATGATTTGTGGTGAAATTGTGTTGGAACTCAAGGAAAAATATCACTACATTACTTTAGAATGTGCCATACCTTGCAGAAGCCAACCTGAGAGATGGTCAAATGAGATGAAGGACAGATATTACAGTATTTTAAATCGAAGCGACTGTAAAAAGGTACTTCAGGAACAATATACATCTGACTGTATGCACAAAAGAAACGAGTATATGGTAGAAAAATCAGAAATTGTTATTGCTGTTTGGGATGGTTCCGCTTCAGGTACCGGATACACAGTAAACTTAGCCAAAGAAAAAGGCAAAAAAATATATGTTCTAAATCCCGAAAAGTTATAAAACAATTAGTGCGATAATAACCCATTCTCGCACATTGAAGGGAGGAATCCAATGGAATCAAGTAATTGGGTTGTCCAAAATCTGCAAAAAGCACTTGAAACTTGGAACGATAAATTAAGTGAAATATGGCTTTTAATAACACAGTCCCCGGAACAGTTTAAGGGGGGTGAAATATGGAATGTCATAACAGATATACACGGAGCATTACAGGCGATAGGATATTCGCTTTTAGTGCTCTTTTTTGTTGTTGGTGTTATGAAAACCTGTGGCAGTTTTGCGGAAATGAAAAGACCTGAAATAGCGGTCAAAATGTTTATTCGCTTTATACTTGCCAAAGCATCCATTGACTATGGAATTGAACTGATGATGGCTTTCATTGATATAGTACAAGGTATTGTATCAAAAATAATGACAACATCAGGATTGAGTGCGGTAAGTCAGACTGTTTTGCCTGACAGTATTGTAACGGCTATTGAAGATTGCGGTTTTTGGGAAAGCGTTCCCTTGTGGGCGGTAACTTTGATCGGCAGTCTTTTCATTACGGTACTGTCCTTTGTTATGATAATGACCGTGTACGGCAGATTTTTCAAGATTTATCTGTACACAGCCATCGCGCCCGTTCCTCTTTCATCCTTTGCAGGTGAGCCTTCCTCATCGGTTGGTAAGAGTTTTATCAAGTCATATACCGCCGTCTGTCTGGAAGGTGCAATTATCGTACTCGGCTGTATAATCTTCTCTCTGTTTGCAGATTCTCCGCCAGTAGTAGATGAAGCTGCGGCGGCTGTTAATCAGGTGTGGAGTTATGTAGGCGAGCTTATCTTTAACATGATTGTTCTTGTCGGCACAGTCAAAATGGCTGACCGTGTTGTAAAGGAAATGATGGGACTTTAATCAAAACAGTCAAACGAATTATATCAAATCAATAAAACGAAACGCCTCAAATGTGTCAAATAAACAACATCAAATCAGTCAAATAAAATTACTCAAATGTGTAAAAAATATTTACAAGCTTTTTTTAATATGTTATACTGATAGTGTAAAAACTGTAATATAAGACAGGAGGTAATGTTCTGTGGAATATAAATCGAGAATAATTGATAATCTTCTTGATCTAAAACTAGAAGCTTTTGGTGCTACCTTGATAAAGGGTCCAAAAGGTTGCGGTAAAACTACTTCTGCCAAACAGAAAGCAAAGAGTTTTGTAGAGTTTCAGGATGAAGAAGTAAGGGAGAATCTTTTAGCTGTTGCAGAAGCTGCTCCTAAAAAACTTCTTATAGGCGAAAAGCCCAGACTTTTCGACGAATGGCAGGATGCTCCTAAACTTTGGGGTACCATACGTAAGGATGTTGATGATACAGGTCTTAATGGACAGTATATACTGACCGGTTCAACATCTCAAATGGTTGAGACGCCCCATACAGGAACATTAAGAATAAGTCAGCTTCTTATGTATCCTATGAGTCTTTATGAAAGTGAAGAATCAAATGGTAGTGTTTCTTTGATGGAGTTGTTTAACAATCCTGACAGTTTTGAAGCTTGTGAATCAGATTTAACCATAGATGATTTAATTTTTGCTATATGTAGAGGCGGTTGGCCGAGAGGTCTTTTAAATCAGACTTCACGTGCTAAACTTGAAATCGCAAAAGATTTATATAAGCAGACATATTCTGTTGATATTTCAAATATTGACAAGGTGAAAAGGAATCCTCGTTGGGCACAGGCTATTTTGCAGTCTTACAGCAGAAATATCTGTACCTTAGCTGAGACTAAAACAATAAAAGGTGATGTAAAAGCTAACTATGATGTTAGTGATCAAACTATATATGACTATATAGATGCACTCGAAAGGCTGTATATCATAGATGATATAGATGCATGGTGTCCTGCAATTCGTTCTAAAACGGTTATTCGTGCTTCTAAAAAGCGTAATCTTATTGACCCTTCAATTGCGGTTGCAGCATTAGGTTTGTCACCTGATTACTTTAATACGGATTTTAAAACATTAGGATTTCTTTTTGAATCTCTCTGTATCCGTGATCTCAAAATATATTCTTCCTCATTTGACGGAGCAATGTCATATTACAGAGACCGTTACGGTCTTGAAGCTGATGGTGTTTTACATCTTAATGACGGAAGATATGCTCTTTTAGAGTTCAAATTGGGGTCTAAGGAAATTGATGAGGGTGCAAAACATCTTTGTGATATTGAAAGACTTGTTAAAGAATATAACGAAAAAGAGCAACAGTGTAAACTCAGATTACCTGATTTGAAAATTGTCGTAACCGGTACTCAGTACGGATACAGAAGACCGGACGGAGTATTTGTAATTCCAATAGGTTGTTTAAAAGACTGATATTTGATTTTAGCGTTCACTTAATAGTGGGCGCTTTTCTTTTTAAAGATTGGAGGAATGCTATTTGGAAGTAAAGATAAACCGTGAAATCGGTGACTATACCGAAAGTGTCTACTTCGGTCTGTCACTTCGTCAATTTATCTTTTCCATTCTTGCCTGCGGTGTTGCCGTCGGCTTGTATTTTTTACTCAAACCTTTATTCGGTATAGAAACCTTGAGCTGGGTGTGTATCTTGGGTGCGGCACCCTTTGTGGCAATAGGCTTTTTCAGTTGGCACGGTATGACAGCAGAAAAGGCTTTCTTTGCTTACCTTCGCTCTGAAATCCTTATGCCGAATGAACTTAAATTCAAATCAATAAACCTTTATGACGAAATAGAAAGGAGTGATAAGGATGTTCGACTTACTTGGAAAGCTGAAAAGCCTCGTAGGAATAAGCGATAATTTCGGTGACGGTATGGCTGTCCCGAAGTCTGTGCAGGATGCAATAGACATAAGAGCAGTTTATCCCGACGGCATTTTCCTTATTGGTAAAGACAGATATTCAAAAGTCTTTAAGTTTACCGATATTAACTATGCCGTAGCAAGTAAAGAGGATAAGGAAACAGACTTTTTTAAGTACAGTGATATTCTTAATTCTCTTGAAAACGGCGTTTCAAGTCAGCTTACAATCATCAACAGAAGAATAAAGAGTGAAGAGCTTAATAATCTTCTGCTTACTGAAAAACAGAATGACGGTAAAGATGTATTCCGCCGTGAAATCAACGAAATGCTTACAGGTCTTGCCAACAGCACAAGTGCCATTGTTCAGGATAAGTACATCACCCTGACAGTTCAGAAGAAAACGGTTGAAGAAGCAAGAGCACACTTTAACCGTGCCGGTACTGATTTGATTGCCCATTTCTCTCGAATTGGCTCAAAGTGCAGAGAGCTTGAGCTGACAGAAAGACTTCGTATTATTCACGATTTCTGCCGACCTGATGACGATACGGATTATCAGTTTGACCTTCGTGACACAATGCGAAAGGGTGAAAGCTTCAAGGACTATATATCTCCTGACAGCTTTGAGTTTAAGAGCGATTATTTCAAGGCCGGAGATAAATTTGCCCGTGTGCTTTTTGTCAGAGGTTATGCCTCTTATGTCAAGGATGAAATCATCCGTGTAATAACAGATTCCTGTAAGAATATGATTTTCAACTTTGACATTGTACCCGTGTCAACTCAAGAAGCACAGAAGTTTGTTGAAAAGCAGGCACTCGGTATTGAAACAAATATAGCAAACTATCAGAGAAAACAAAACGCAAACAACAATTTTTCTGCAATCATACCTTACGATATGGAACAGCAGAGAAAGGAAATCCGTGAGTTTTTGGATGATATTATGACACGCGACCAAAAGATGTTTAAGGTTGTAATGACCATTATGCACACGGCTGACACTCTCGAACAGCTTAACACCGATACTGAAACTATTGTAGCCGCAGGCGGTAATACCTGTCAGATTGGCACATTAAGATTTCAGCAGTTGGAAGGCTTTAACGCAACGCTTCCCATAGGCACGAATAAGATCCTCGCAAGGCGTACTCTTACAACGGAAAGCCTTGCTGTTTTTATGCCCTTTAAGGTGCAGGAAATTCAGCATAAGGGCGGTGTTTGTCAGGGCGTCAATGTGATTTCCAAAAACCTTATCGTTGTCAACCGTAAGGAGCTTCTTAACGGTAACTGCATTATTCTTGGTGTTTCTGGTAGTGGTAAGTCCTTTACGGGTAAGGAAGAAGTATCCACACTTCACCTTACTACCGATGCTGACATTATCATCATTGACCCGGAAAGAGAGTACAAAGCCTTGGTAGAAGCATTGGGCGGTCAGGTTGTTCAGCTTTCTGCGACAAGTAAAAATCACATTAACTGTCTTGATATTAACCAAGACTATGCAGACGGTGACAATCCCATAGCTCTTAAATCAGAGTTTATTATGTCGCTGTTTGAACAGATTATAGGCACAGACAAGATTGACGGTAAGCAGAAGTCAATTATTGACCGATGCCTTACAAATGTTTATCGCAACTATATCAAGAGAAAGTACAAGGGCAAGCCGCCCACACTTCTTGACTTGGTTACAAACCTTAAAGAACAGCCCGAAGATGAAGCTCAGGAGCTTGCTCTTAATATGGAGCTTTTCACAACAGGCTCACATAATACCTTTGCAAAGCAGACCAATGTCAACAGTGAAAACAGACTTCTTTGCTATGATATACACGACCTCGGCACACATCTTATGCCTATCGGTATGTTGGTTGTTCTTGACAGTATTCTCAACCGTATTACAAAGAACAGAGCAGAAGGCAGAGAAACATACATCTTCATAGATGAAATCTATCTTCTGTTCCGTCATCAGTACACGGCTGATTTCCTTTTCACTCTTTGGAAGCGAGTTAGAAAGTACGGTGCTTTCTGTACGGGTATCACACAGAATGTTGATGATATGATGCAGAGCCATACTGCAAGAACAATGCTCGCAAACTCGGAGTTTATTATTATGCTCAATCAAGGCAGTACAGATAGAGATGACCTTGCAAATCTTTTACAGATTAGCGATGACCAGATGAAGCATATCACAAATGTTGATGCAGGTCACGGTCTTGTAAAGGTAGGCTCTGACCTTGTACCTTTTGAGCGTAAATTTCCTAAAAACACACAGCTCTATAAGTTGATGACAACTAAAATGGGCGAATAATTGTAAGCACATAAATTTTGTGCTATACTAAATCTAAAGAAATATTTTAAAGAAATGAGGTATTTATATTATGTACGAAATCAAAAATTTCACAAATAACGACGATGTTAACATTCTCGTTGAAAAAGGTCCCTTTACTGTTATCGAATACAAGAGGGATTTGAGTGTTACACCGTCAACAGCAATGGCAGCTTACTACTGCAACGAGATGAATGTCCGTAAAAGACAGGTAGTATGTGACCTTTCAAAAGCAAACGGCATTACTTGTCAGTCAGGTGCTATGCAGTGGTCAGCAGGTAACGTCAATGCCACAACGGGCATCAAGGGTGTCGGTGATTTCTTCGGTAAGGCTATGCGTGGCAAGGTAACGGGAGAAAGTGCAATCAAGCCCGAATATACAGGTGACGGAACACTTGTCCTTGAGCCTACCTACAAACACATTATTCTTCTTGATACTGCCGATTGGAACGGCTCTGTTGTACTTGATGACGGTCTTTTCCTCGCTTGCGATTCAGCTCTCAAGCAGAAGGCAGTAATGCGTTCCAATATTTCCTCGGCGGCTCTTGGCGGAGAAGGTCTTTTCAATCTCAGCCTTAACGGCAACGGCATCTGCTGTCTTGAATCAAGATGTCCGCAGAATGAGCTTATCGAAATTGAGCTTAAAAATGATGTTCTCAAGGTTGACGGCAATATGGCTATTGCTTGGAGCAGTTCACTTGACTTTACCGTTGAGCGTTCAGGCAAGACACTTATCGGCTCTGCGACTTCGGGAGAAGGTCTTGTAAATGTTTACCGTGGTACGGGTAAGGTTCTTCTTGCACCCGTGAGTAAACTTCCTTTTGAAACAATCTGACAACAAAATCTCACTAACCCGTCGGTTAATCCCGGCGGGTATTTCTTTTAAGGAGGCTTTTTATGGCTGAAACAAAGATAAAAACCCGTGAGGTTGTTGAAAAGGTAAAAGAAGCGGCTACACAGATGCCGAATGCACAGAGCAGAAGAACATCCTTGACTAAAAATGCTGCTTCAAAGGCAAAAACGAAAACAGAGGAAGAAGTTGAAAGGCAAGATACTTCAAAGGATGATAACCCTTCGCCTGAACAGTATGCTACGGATAAGGTTACTGAAACGGGTAAAAATGTGGCTGAAAATCTTGTAAGCGGTACAGCAACAGTTACTAAAAAGGTTGCCCGTAAAGTAAGGGACAGTCGCAGAACAAAAAAAGAAGCATCTGCTAACGGTGAAAATCTACCGACAGAGGATATTCCCGAACAGCCACAGATTGAAGCGACCAAACAGGAGCCTCAAAGGCTGGAGAAGAAAAGCTCTGCAAACATGGAAAAGCCGACTGTTGAAACACCTAAAGCTGAAACAAAAAAGTCCGTTGCTGATAAAAAGCAACAGACAAAATCTAAAGCAAAAACTGTTAATGAGGATAAACCCGAAGAAAGGTCTAATCCTCGTACCCGTAATCAGTCTGCACCAAAGCAGAAAGCAGAGCGTGAGATACGTAATGTTCGTTCAGGGGACAAAACTATTAAAACTGCTGATGCAGGAATTAAGCAGAGTACTAGAAGTCTTGAAAATACATCAAGACAGATAAAGACAGCACAGAAAGGCACAGATGCCGCAAAGAAAAGTGCTGAGGTCGCTGCAAAGGCGGCTGAAAAGGCTGAACACTCGGCAAGAGTTACCGCTAAAGCAACTGCTAAAACTGCAAAGAAAGTTGCAGAAGCAACCGTTAGAGCCATAAAAGTAACCGTAGCGGCAGTTAAAGAGCTTGGAGCCTTAATTGCTGCAGGTGGTACAACGGCAGTAGTTATAATTATTGTTCTTTGCTTACTTGCGGCAATAGGTGGTACTTGCTTCGGTATATTCCTTTCTAATGACAAAACAACGGGAAGTGATATGACTATGACGCAGGCTATTTCTACACTCACATCGGAGCATTATGCAAATCTTACTGCATTTAAAGAAGGCTTTACCTACGATACTGTTGAAGTACAGGGTGATTCCAACATTGAATGGAAGGATGTTCTCGCTGTTTATGCGGTAAAAACAACAACTTCCGAGGACAATGCCTTTGAGGTAGTAACCATCAATGAGGAAAAGTTAGATTTAATCCGTGGCATAATGAGTGATATGAATAAGCTGACGGGTGTTGTCACATCTAAATTAGTTGCACAGACCGTTGTTTCTACTGATGAGGATGGAAATTCAATCAAGACTACCGAATATGTCACTAAAAAGGTGCTGACGGTTAATATTATCCGTTTGTCGGCAGAGCGGATAGTCGAGCTTTATAACTTTAATGACGAGCAGAAAAAGCAGTTAAACGAGCTTATGAGCAACGATTATACTGACCTTTGGAATGAGCTAATAGGTGGTAGCGGTGAAATTATCATGTCGGGTAGCTCTTGGGTAAGTAAAGGCTACTTTACATGGCCTTTGCCCGAAACCTTTACCATCACATCATACTTTGGTACAAGAGTTGACCCCATTTCAGGTGTTGTTAAAACACATGGCGGTACTGATATAGCTGCTCCCGGAGGCACGCCTATTCTTGCGGCGGCTGACGGTACGGTAGTAGTTGCAAGCTATGATGCAGACGGTTACGGCTTCTATGTAAAGCTAAAGCACGATGATACCTATTCCACTATATACGGGCATTGTTCTGCACTTCTTGTTTCGGCAGGGCAGACAGTAAAGCAGGGACAGATTATCGCAAAGGTTGGCTCAACAGGTTACTCTACGGGTAATCATCTGCATTTTGAGGTGGTTCAGAATGGTATAAGGGTAGATGCTCTTAATTTTTATGAATAAAATTATTTGCAATCAAAAAAATGTAAAAGAAATCTCGTAAACAGGAAAAAATAGTTAATACGAGACCAATCCCGCAGTCTGAGTACAAGGCAATCAACCTATTGTTTGCTTGATATAGAGATTGGTTTTACACAAAGTTTTCTAGGCTGCCAAATGACCACAGCACTTTACTTATATTGTAGGGTGCTGAGGATCTTACCATACTTATACGTATTTCTATATTAAAATCAAACAAGCATACAGTACAGATGATGGTTTGCTTACAGACTGTTTTATGATTTTTATTAATTTTTTTGAAAATTTTGTAATATTTTGATTGTTTTTATCGTTATATATAAGGTACAGAAAAAATTTGTATATTTGCTAACCTATATTTGTAAGACAAAACCATCGATTTAGTTTGTTTGATAGATTAGTATGATTGTTTATTTTGTGAAAACTTTCTTAAAGTTTGTTACTTTTTGTCTTAAATGAGACTATGAATATAAAGAGATATTTATAATCTGTTTCTGTAATTATACTTGTTTAAAACTTGCTTTTTTCGTTTAGTTGTTACTTCGGTATATATTTCGGTTGTTGCCACACTGCTGTGACCTAATATCTCCTGCACCGATCTTAAATCGGCTCCGTTTGCAAGCAGGTTGGTCGCAAATGTGTGCCTTAAATAATGTGGTGTTGATTTCTCGTTTATGCCGCATGCAGTTTTGGCGTAATTGTATATGTACTCAATACCGTGAATGCTTAATTGTTCGCCGAAGCGATTAACAAATACCTTATCTGTATTGGTTGGCTTGCTATTTCTAATTTTCAGCCACCTTGTAAGATTGTTCCAAGTCTCATTACAGGAAATGTAAATAAGCCTTTGTTTTCTCCCTTTGCCGTGAATGAGAATTGTCCGTTCTGAATGGATAACATCTCCAAGAGAGATGCTTGAAGCCTCAGCAATTCTTATCCCGGTACTTATCAATATGTCAATCAAAGCAAGGTTACGGATGCTTTTCCACTTTTCAAACTCTGTTGTCTCTTCTGCGGCACAGTCAGTAAGATATGTTAGCAGTTTTGATGTCTCTTTCACAGCTAAAGTTTTCGGCAATTGTCGCTCCTTCTTATAGCGAAAGTGATGATTTTGATAGTAGTTGACATCGGTATAACCTTGCTCATAAAGAAAGCCGAAAAACATTTTTAAAGTAATAAGTTTTCGGCAAACGGTGTTGTCTTTGAGCCCTCGCTCTTTAGATAACATCATAACGTATTTCAGGATAACTGTTTCGTCAAGCTCATTGTCTTGAAGAAACGCCTGAAAATCATTCAGGTCCGAACGG
>JAZQZO010000379.1:0-2771 GCA_045634065.1 Acutalibacteraceae bacterium | reverse complement strand
CGGGCTCAGGCAAAAGCACCGTCCTTCGTTGCCTTAACTGTATGGAACAGGCCACAAGCGGTTCAATCATCTTCGGCGGTGGAGACATCGCAGACCCCAAGGTTGATATCAACATCCACCGTCAGAAAATGGGTATGGTGTTCCAGCACTTCAACCTTTTCACTAACAAGACAGTTATCGAAAACATTATGATGGCTCCTGTTTATGTTGCCACAAAGAAACTGAAGAAGCAGAAGAGAGATAACCTTCTCATTAAGCTTCACCTTAAAAAAGGTACTGTAACTTCCATCGACGGCAGTGTACAGGAAATCAAAAAGCAGGCTCAGGATAAAGCAGTAGAACTTCTTAAGAGAATCGGTCTTGAAGATAAAGCAAATGCTTATCCCTCAAGCCTTTCAGGCGGTCAGAAGCAGAGAGTTGCCATTATCCGCTCCCTCGCTATGGATCCTGATGTTATCCTCTTTGACGAACCCACATCAGCCCTTGACCCCGAAATGGTAGGCGAAGTTCTCGAGCTTATGAAGGACCTTGCTGACCAGGGTATGACTATGGTGGTTGTTACTCACGAAATGGGCTTTGCAAGAGAAGTTGGAACAAGAATTATGTTTATGGATGAAGGCAAATTCGTTGAAGAAGCTACTCCCGAAGAATTTTTCGTAAATCCTAAAAGCGACAGAGCCAAAGATTTTCTTTCAAAAGTTTTATAATTTCAACCCTGTTCAGACTATGTATTACGCAGACGGAATTCAATTTCCGTCTGTTTTTTTCGATATTAACATATTGTTCACACTTCCTCAACGCCCTAAAAACCCTCATATGCTATATTTGAATGCAACAGAAACGCGACACTATGTCTTATTTTAATCTATAAATAAGATAACATTATTGACATTTCACCAGTTCTAAACTATAATAGGATGGTTGAATTGCGACATTATGTCGTATAATCTTCTGAAAAAGGAGTGAAAATATGAGCAAGAAAATCCCCTACACTTTGTATGATCTCATTCCCTCACAGCAGACTATGTATCTTATGTTTAAGTATACATTCAGTAAGCAGATCTCCCAGATTCCCACTTCTTTCAGCATTGATAAGGACATTGACTTTGAGCTTCTCACAAAAGCGCTCAATATAGAATTTGAAAGAAATGACTCTCTTCGCCTTAAGTTTGTCAAGGCAGACAAAACTATCAAACAGTATTTCCTGCCGAAGCTCACTATGAAGAAAGTTCCCTGCAAATATTTCAGGAGCACTGAAGAGCAGGAAAAATTCTTTGCTGAAGATGCACAGAAGCCCGTTCGTTTCGATAAGGGCACAAACTTCAGAATCTACTTCTATAAAAATGCCGACGGTAATAACGGTATTTACTTCAATGTCAGCCATCTCAATATGGATGCTATGGGTTCAATCATCTTCTACTATGACCTCATCCAAGTTTACAGAGCCCTCAAAAACGGCACTGAAATGCCTAAGCCACTGGCAAGCTATGAAGAGTACATACAGCAGGAGTTCGAGAGACTAAAAGACACCCGAAAAGCCGAAAAGCACGAGAAATTCTACCGTGAGTATTTCGCTAAGGGCGGTGAGCCTTTCTACGCAGGTGTACACGGTCCTGCTTTCCTTGAAAAGCAGAGAATCAAAAAGAAGAACCCCGATCTTCGTGTGCCTGCAGCATATAACCCTCTTCTTGACAAGTGCCACCTTATCACAGGCCATATCGGTACTGATGACGCTGCTAAAATTTTCAATTTCTGCAAAGCAAACAAGATTGCACCCGAAAGCCTCTTTATGTTAGGTCTTCGCACCCATTGCAGTGCTATCAACTACAGAACTGATGACGTATTTATGATGGCTACCTGCTCAAAACGTGCAACTCTAAAGGAAAAGAATATGAGCGGTTGTCTGACTCAGCCCGTTCAAGTCAGAACTATTATCCCCGAAACAGCTACCTTTAAAGAAGGTCTCAATGAATACACTGCAGTAAGAACAGATCTTTACCGTCACAGTGAGTACCCCTATATAACTGCACGTGATATGTCAAGAGAAATGTATAACTACAGTCTCATCCAAGGCCCCGCCTGTATGATGTTCTCGTGGATTCCCGTACCTATCGACACCGATACTATGGGTTACAAGTTCGACTTCAAGACATACGACCTTGGCAGATATTTTACTCCCCTTTATACTATCTGCTCACCCGATCCTAAGGATAAGGGTATCAATCTGAACTATATGTACAGAATTAAACTTTCAAAGAAAGAGGACATCGAAATCCTTCACAAAAATGCTCTGAAAGTTATCTTGGCAGGTATAGAAAATCCCCAGATTACAATGAAAGAGCTGCTTGATATGTGTAGCAAATAATCGCAAACAAGCAGTACACTGCTAAAAATAAAAGATATTAGGAGAATCAGAAATGCATATTGAACTGACAAAAAAAGAATTCAAAGAGCTCGCTAAGCTCAGAGCAAAAATTCACAGATCAGAGCCGGTTACCTCAATCAAGGAAATGTTCACAAGAAGTGAAGCCTTCGGTGACAGAGTTGCTGTTGTTGAAAAAATCAAGAAGCAGGACGTTGTTTACACCGTTAAAGATTTCCACGACAGAGTAAGACAGGTCGGTACAGCTCTTTACGAGCTTGGTCTCGGCGGTAAGCACGTTTCAATCGTCAGCGAAAACAGCTACAACTGGATTGTTGTTTTCTTTGCAATTGTTTGCGGCGGTGGTGTTGCAGTGCCCATCGACAAGGAGCTTCCCGACAAGGATATC
>JAZQZO010000378.1:0-3947 GCA_045634065.1 Acutalibacteraceae bacterium | reverse complement strand
TAAAACCGCGTTAGGCGGTTTTCGAGTGCGACTTTACGGTCGCCCTCGTGCCGAACACAGTTCGGCAATGGAGCCGCTCGCCTTTTAATTTAATCTTAAGTTGAAAGAAGATAATATTATTCATCAATATAGTTGTTGCTTTTTTGCAAAAACAATGGTAAAATATAACAAATTACCCCGAAGGAGGCTTTTATCTTGGACGAAAACAAGAGAGACGAAATGCAGTCAGAAGAAATGGAAGTTCAAAATACGGAAGAAACTGCCAACGAAGAACCGGCTGCAGATAAAGATGAACTCACACAGGAGCTTGAAGAATTAAGAGATATGTTCCAGCAGGAACTTGATAAGGCAACAGAAGAAGCTGAGAATCAGACAGAAGCTCTTATTCAGGAACTCGATGAAATTGAAGAGACTCAGGAAGAGGAAGCAGAGGAAGAATTCACAGGCAGACTTTGTGAAATCTGCGGCGAAAACCCTTGCGCAGAAGAATTCGGTGAGGACTATCCTTACTGTGAAGAATGTCGCAATATTATGAAGAAATATCCTATGCGTGCCAGCGGTATTCTTATGACTGTTCTCATGATCGCTGTGTTTGTCGCATCAGCAGTTGTGGGCTCAGGTTATATTAATGCATTTATGAGTGTGTCTGAATACGCTGCTTATTATGATACAGGCAGACTTATGACAGCTCTTAACGGATATTATGCATATAACAGTTCTGCTGAGGTTGATAAAATTTCAATGAAAGCAGTTAAAGATTCAATTGAAGGTTTTCTTAAAACAGGTTATATCACCGATGCTACAAGTCTCATTGAAAAAGTATATTCAGAGAATGAGCTCAAACTCCCCTGGAATAAAAAGTATGCAAAAATTATCGAAGAGTCAAAGAAGCTCACAGAAGATTATTATACAATCTCAGAAATTATCACTCCTGTTTTAAACCGAGAGAATGATGATTATGAAAAAATAATGGCTGATCTTGATGCTTTGTATGAAGCTACCGACGAAGAAGGCAATTCAGCGGAAATCAATGCGGTTTTTGTTGAGTATTACAGATATGTTGTAATGAGTGTTCTCGGAAAAGAGCCAGAAGATCTTCTCGCTCAGCTTGAAAAAACTGCAGTAGCAGACAAGGACGGCAGTCTCCAGTGGGTATATCTTGCAAACTATGCCACTGTTGCAGCTAAATGCGGTGACCTTGAGCTTACAGAACTTCTCTACAACAAGATGATCGGTACCAACAGAGAGGACACAGCAGCTTATATTGCTCTTGCAAGCTATTACCGTTATGCAGAAACACCCGATGCAGATAAGATTCTTGAAATCTGCGAAGAGGCAAAAGAAAACGCTTATCAGAATGACATGACATATATGCCTTATATGGCAATTGCATATCTCTTAAAAGGTGAAGGCGCACTTGCTCTTGAAACTATGGAAGAATATATGTCAATGAGTGGCTATTCCGTTCAGACCTGCAACCTTTTCGCTCTTTGCGCTGCTTATAACGGCAACGATGAAATTTATAACGAGATGAAAAATGTTCTTGAAACCAGCGGTTACGAATTAAGCGTATTGGTTGAAAAATATAAAAACGACAAGATTACAATTGAAGAAGCTCTTCAGGATAAGGGAGGTGACATCTGATGACAGGACTTTATATTCTTATTAAATATCTCACTTTCCCCGGTGCGCTTGTAAGAGGTATGTGGGAGCAGATTGTCTGCCGATGCAGCAAGGTGCCTGTTGAAGATAACCGTTACCTCAGACGCGACGAGATGATAAGCCATATTGAGCACGAATTTATGCCTAAGGCTCAGGGTGCATTTGCTATTTGTTTTGTACCCTTCTTCTTCAATCTTCTCGGTGCAATTATTTTTGGTACTATTCCTGCGGTTATGCTTCTTTACTTACAGTTCAGAGGCCTGTGGTTAACTGTTACCTGTATAGTATCATATTGGTTTGCGGTTTCACTTTTCATTAACGCATTCCCTCTTGTTGAAGATGCACTTAATATGGTAGACAAGGTTTATCATCACGGCAATATCATTCAGAAGATTTTTTATACCCCAGGACTTCTTATCTGTCTTGCAGGTGCATATCTTGAGAAGTACTGTCTTACATTTGTTTTTGCTGTTGCCCTTACTCTTGGAATAATGGCATAAGATACACTTGATAATTTATAACGGTTTCCTATGAATAAAACCAGGGGAAACCGTTTTATTTTGTTTTATCTGAGGACAAAGTTTCTACAAAAAATGCTTATAAATCTGTGGTAATATAATATGAAAATTAAAATTTGATACAAAAGGAGAGAACTGTCTACAATATATAGTATTTTGCTAAGCATAATGCACAAAGATAAATATAAGCTTTAGATAATGTTGTAACAAAATAACAAAAAACTATTGAATTTTCAGGTTGATAGTGATATTATGATATGTGAGATATTGTAATGATGGGTGTACTATGCTGTTTTTTGCAGTGCATCCGAGAAATTTAAAAGCAAAGAGGTGTTATAATTGGCTAAAAACAAGGTTAGCGGAGATGATGTTGCTTTATATCTTTTTCACCAGGGAAACAATATGAAAGCCTATGAATATATGGGTGCACACAAGGTAAAAGGTGAAGATGACCTCTATTCTTTCCGAGTCTGGGCTCCCCACGCCGAAAAGGTAAGTGTTATCGGTGACTTCAACGCCTGGGATGAAAATAAAGGTATGATGTATCCCATTAACAATGCAGGTATGTGGGAATGTTATCTCAGTGGTGTAAAAGAATTTGACAATTATAAATATCTTGTCACAGCAAAGGACGGCAAACAGACTGCTAAAGCTGATCCCTATGCTTTCCACAGCGAAACAAGACCCGGTACAGCTTCTAAGATTTATGAGATTTCAGGCTATCAGTGGAAAGACAGCAAGTGGCTTCAGGAAAGGCAAAAGAAAAATGTATATGAGTCCCCGATGAACATATATGAAGTTCACGCAGGCTCCTGGAAAAATCACGAAGACGGTAACCCTTATTCTTACAGAGACCTTGCCAATGAGCTTGTGCCTTATGTCAAGGATATGGGATATACACATATAGAATTTATGCCCCTGTCGGAATATCCTTTCGATGGCTCCTGGGGCTATCAGGTAACAGGCTATTTTGCAGCTACCTCCCGTTACGGTACCCCCGAAGATTTTATGTATCTTGTGGATGTGTGCCATCAGAACGGCATTTCAGTTATTCTTGACTGGGTGCCTGCTCACTTCCCGAAAGATGAGTTCGGTCTTGCAAACTTTGACGGTGATGCCTGTTACGAATATAAAGACCCGAAGAAAGGCGAGCATCTTGATTGGGGTACAAAGATATTTGACTTCGGCAGAAACGAAGTAGTTTCATTCCTTACAAGCTCAGCAGCCTTCTGGCTTGATAAATATCATATCGACGGTCTGAGAGTTGATGCAGTTGCTTCAATGCTCTATCTTGACTACGGCAGAGAACACGGTCAGTGGATTGCTAACAAACACGGCGGCAATGAAAACCTTGAAGCGGTAGATTTTCTGAGAAAACTCAATATGGGCATTTTCAAGGAATTCCCTCACGCGCTTATGATAGCCGAGGAAAGCACCGCTTGGCCATTACTTTCAAAGCCTGTTGATATCGGCGGTCTCGGTTTCAACTTCAAGTGGAATATGGGCTGGATGAATGACGCCCTGAGATATTTCTCAATGGACGGTCTTTCAAGAAAGTATAATCACAACTTACTCACTTTCTCGTTCTTCTATGCTTTCTCAGAGAATTTCATTCTTCCTATTTCTCACGACGAGGTTGTACACGGTAAGTGTTCACTCATAGGCAAAATGCCCGGTGAATATGATGATAAGTTCCGAGGTATCCGTTCTTTCTTAGGTTATCTTATGACTCACCCCGGCAAGAAGCTTACCTTTATGGGTCAGGAA
>JAZQZO010000377.1:0-1952 GCA_045634065.1 Acutalibacteraceae bacterium | reverse complement strand
ATAGCTCAGTTGGTAGAGCAGCGCATTCGTAATGCGCAGGTCGCGTGTTCAAGTCACGTTGCCAGCTCCAAAAAGCACCCACTTAAAAGTGAGTGCTTTCTTTTTTATCTTCTGAGCATTTTTATAGCCTTGATTTTTGCCTTTTTAGCTGTTGGCATAAGCTTGGCATATGAATAATATTTAAGTGAGTTGCCAACAAGAATATATTCACCGATAAACTCGTGATAGTCTGCAGAAAAGCTCTTCTTGAAGTCGTAGATACCCTTGAAGTTATCCTGTGGAATAAGCTCTCCAAGAGTGCCGTCTTCCTGAAGCTCAGGAGTCTTAACAATAACATAACCCAGGTCGTGAATTTTACAGCCTCGTTTTACACTTTCGCAAAGGCGAAGATAGTTGAGATAGTGGCTTGAACGGGTGTTATTTCTGATAACATTTCTCGTACCGCCGAAAAGGCAGCTACCCATACCTGCATAATATATTGAGAGACCACCTGCAACGCAGATTCGTCTTTCTTTGGTGAATTCTTCAGCTTCGGCCATTCTCTTTTCAAAATGCTCAGTCTGTTTATCCGCGCTGTCTATGATTTCTCTGAGCTGTCTTGCTTTTTTCTCGTGGGCAGTTTCAAGCCCTGCTTCAGCTTCAGCTTTTTTTTGAAGACGCTCAGCCTGAAGCTTCTCATCTATATCTTTATCGTAGTAAACCAGTTTTAAATCGCTGTGATCGATAAATTCTCTGAGAAGTTTTGTGCAATAGTCACCGTTTCTTTCAACGAAGCTGTCTCTTTCACTGGTATCACGCATAACAGCCATAAAGTCTTCCATAATCTGTGGATTTTTCTCCACATCTTCATAGGTGTAGCTTTCTGCCACCAGGCCTCTCTGCTCACCGATACGAATGCTGTATCTGACACCCTTATCACATTTTTTGAGTATCTTGTCAGCTGTCAACTGAGTGTCACCCTCGAAAAGAGGAATGAAAAGCTGAACAGGCTGTTTATAGGTGTAATTTTCAATTGAGGGGTTGAGCTCGTAGCCAAGTTCGGTGAGAGTTTTATGCATCTCGTGACCCTCAGGCATATCAACACCGTTTATACGAAGTGAAATGGGTGGATCCATAATAAAGCAGGTAGCTCCACCTTTTTTCATTTCTTCTTTCATAAATGCAGTGAACTCTTTAAGAAGCTCGGTGTTGCTGTAATCACAAACTGCGCCGCCGGAAGCATACCATATCTTACCTGCAACGGGAAGTGAGCGCTCCATTACCAATACAGCAAGTACTCTTTTATCATCCTCATCAAACCCGCAATAGTATGTGCATTTCCAGGTTGTCTTTACATTCTGCCAAGATGAACACTGGATATATTGTCCGCCATTTTCTTCTAGAAACGCATCGAATGCTTTTAAGTCAGTTTCTACTCTGAATGTATACATTTATTTACCCTCTTTCTTTTCTTTGAAAGCTTTTATGACTTCTTCTCTTTCGTTGAAGGGAACTTTTTCACCATTAATTTTCATATATTCTTCGTGACCCTTACCGGCGAGAATGAGAATATCACCACTAACTGCCATTTTAACAGCGTAGTTCACAGCTTCACCTCTGTCGGGAATGATGATATATTCACCGCCTGCATCTTTGCAGTATCCTGCAATTTCTTCGCAGATTGATCTTGGATCCTCGAAGTCGGGGTCATCGCTTGTAATAATAGTAAAGTCGCTCATTTTACCTGAAACAGTGCCGAGTTCTTCACGTCTGCATTCTGTTCTTCCACCCACACTGCCGAAAAGGCAGATGACACGGTTATGTTCATAAGCTCTGGCCGTATCAATAATACTCTTGAGACTTACACCGTTATGTGCATAGTCTATTATAACAGTTATATCGTCGGTATTCTTCAAGATTTCGCATCTACCCTTAACAAAAACCTGCTTTAAGCCCTCGGCAGAGTCCTCGTC
>JAZQZO010000376.1:0-4964 GCA_045634065.1 Acutalibacteraceae bacterium | reverse complement strand
AAGCTCCGGTGGAGCATCGGAGCCGCGAATGACCGAGGCCCGCAGGCCGAGAGTCGAATCCCCGGTGAGTCACCAGCAAAAAGCATCTATCTTAATGATAGGTGATTTTTTTATTTTATCTGAAAAAACACCATTCCTTTGTGCCTTTATACCAAAAACCACTTGTATAATTTGTATAAAAATTGAATTGACAGTCAAAAAGTTTTGTAATATAATAATCATTACAATTATAAGTGTACGTATAAGTTCGCTTATAAAATATGCCCGATAGCTTAAAGTAGAGCGTTGATTCCAAAGGGCCGGTGCAATTCCGACAGGGGCAATTTAAATCAAGAGAGGTATAAAACCATGTACGAAGACAAAACACTCAAATGTAAGGAATGCGGTGCTGACTTTATTTTTTCAGCAGGCGAACAGGAATTCTATGCTGAAAAAGGTTTCCAGAATGAACCTCAGCGTTGCAGAGATTGCCGTAACGCTCGCAAGAATGCTGCAAGACCCGCACGCGAAACTTTCACAGCAACTTGTGCAGGCTGTGGTGGTGAAGCTGTAGTTCCTTTCAAGCCTACAGAGGGCAGAGATGTTTTCTGCAACGAATGTTTTGCAAAGATGAAAGAAGAAAACGCATAAGTTAATTATATATACTGAATGTGACGTCGGGAGAGAAATTTCCCGACTTTTCTTTTTTGTGAATAATAACTAAACTGCAGCTAAATAAATGAATGTATCAAACAAAGATTGTTAACAAATTCTACAAGTTATTGCAAAAGAATTGCAACAGGCGTAAAATGATAAAAAATAAAAAAAGGAGAGATTTTATGAGAACCAATATTTTATTTAGAGCTGTGGGACTGTTGCTTGCCATTATCACACCCTTAGTTACGCTTGTTTTAACGGATGTTACCGTACCCTTTGACAATGAAATTGATATTGCTATGGAAAAGACAGGCGGTTTCATCAAGGGCGTGTGTCACGCTGAGCCTGATTATGAGCTTATCAAAGATGCAAATATAGGTTGGTTCCGTGATGATATTCCGTTTCCGTATGACAAAAACGGCAAAATTTCACAGGACTATTTGTCCTGGAAAGAATATGTAAAAGGTTATGTAGATGAAGGTATAAAGATTTTTGGCATCACCCCTTACCCCGATGACTATATCGAGTACGGTATTGATCCGCGAGAACCTGAAAATAAAGAGGCTATTCAGAAAATAGCACGTTTTTATGTTGAAGACCTGAGAGGTATTGTAGGTGCATTCCAGATTACCAACGAAATGGGTATTGACCGCTTTACATATCCTCTTACAATGGAAGAAGCAAGAGATTTCATCGGTATTCAACTAGAAGCTATGTATCCGATTAAAGGCGATATTCTGGTGGGCTATAACCTTACAGCTCAGTCACTTTTCCCAAAGGTTCTTCCTCTGATGATGTACAAGTACCACAAGTATTGTGACTATGTAGGTATGGATATTTATATGGGTTGCTTTGAACCTGTGCTTAAAAATGCAAATCAGTTTGAAACTGTTCTTAAACTTATCAGACTCCTTACAGGCAAGCCTGTAATTCTTTGTGAGTTTGGTTATATAGGTCTCGGCGAGCCTAAGAGTGCTCTGGAAAAGAGAGCAATTCTCAAACAGTACGGCTATAGCTCTGAGAAAGAAGCAAGAGCAAATATTGATAAATTTATCAATAATCTGCCGGAAGAACTGAAAAATGAGTTTGACAGATACGTTGACGAAACTCCCGAATACAGGGCGAGTCTTATGTTTGACGGAGAGTTTTCAAACCATCTGTACTGTGAACTTCAGGACGGTTACGGATTATATGGTTTCCCACATACTCCATTAGGTCAGGCGGCGTTCTTCTCATATACTATCCCGAAGATTCGCGAACTTGATTTTGTGATAGGTGCATTTGTTTATTGTTGGTCTGATAGTGGAGATTGCTATGTTTGCGGTCAACCAGACTGTCCTGTTGAGACCAAGTGGGGTCTTGTCGACGGGGAGGGTGATCCAAAACCCGCTTATTATGCAGTTAAATACGCTTTCTCTGATTGTGTTATCGGAGAAGTAATCAAAGAGTTAGTACCACAGAAGTGATAAAAAACAGCAAGGCTCTGAGTCCTTGCTGTTTTGCTGTTTATTGGATTTCTCCGCCGCCGACAACAGTATCATCGTAGTATAAAACCACTGCCTGAGACTTTGTAATGGCGCGCTGAGGTTCGTCGAAAACAACTTTTATTGTGTTTTCATCAAGTTGTGTTACCGTTGCCCACTGAGCCTCGTGGCGATATCTAACTTTGGCTTTTACTCGCATAGGTTCGGTGATTGATTCTACTGAAATGAGATTGATATTTTTCGCTGTTAGTTCTTTGGAGAAGAGTTCTTCGTTGTCGCAAAGGGTGACTGTGTTATCTTCGGAGCTTATGCTTTTTACAAAGGCGGGTTTGCCTAAAGCGATACCAAGACCCTTGCGCTGACCAACGGTGTAGTGGATTATTCCCTGATGCTCGCCGAGTACTCTGCCGTCGGTTGAAATGAAGTTACCTTTGGGATAAGTTTTGTTGAGCGTTGTTTCGATGAAGTTGGCATAATCACCGTCGGGAATGAAGCAGATATCCTGACTGTCGCGCTTTTTGGCATTGATAAGGTCAAGCTTTTCTGCCATCTCGCGGACCTTATCTTTGGTCATGTTTCCGAGGGGGAAAAGGGTATGTGAGAGCTGATGCTGTGTGAGCGAATAAAGAAAATAACTCTGGTCTTTCTTTTCGTCAAGACCTTTTTTTAGAAGATATCTTCCTGTAGTTTCATCGAAGTCTATTCTTGCATAGTGGCCTGTTGCGATATAGTCAAAGCCTTGCTCCAGGGCTTTTTCAAGCATATCTCCGAATTTCAGGAACTTATTGCAGATTATGCAGGGGTTTGGAGTTCCGCCATTTTCGTAGGTAGAAATGAAATTGCCGATGACGTTTTTAGTGAATTCTTCCCTAAGGTCGAAAACCTGGAAAGGTACGTTCATCTTCTCGGCAACATTTTTTGCATCACTGACATCTAAAAGGGTGCTTTTATCAGGACAGAACAGGCAGTTTACACCTGCGATATCATAGCCTTGTTCCTTTAGCAGACAAAGACTCAGGGTGCTGTCAACACCGCCACTCATACCGACTAAAACTTTATTTTTCATATTCCGCACCTCACTTTAGTTTCTTCTGAGATTTTATCATAACGGGAGAGTTTAGTCAATAAAAAGCGCCAAGGAAAACCTTGGCGTGGGGTTGTTGCTTTCAGTTGGCGGGCGGCTCCGCCCGCCGACCGCAGGTCGGCGCGTGAGTGCTGTGCACTTACGGAAATCCGCCTGGCGGATTTCGCGGAGCCGCGACCTACCTTTACATCCGACTAAAAATCAAGCTGTTCATCGGTCAGCTCTTCCGCATTTATATAGGGCAGTATCACTGTGAAATCCGTATAATCTACGGTGCTTTTTGCTTTTATGGTACCACCGTGAAGTTCGGTTATCTGCTTAGCTATTGCAAGACCGAGACCGCTGCCGCCTGTTGAAGTGCCTCGTGAGGAGTCGGCACGGTAAAATTTTTCGAAAAGTCTTTCTAACTTTTCAGGAGTTATAATGTCGCTTTTGTTTCTGAATTTAATTATAACCTTGTCTCGTCTTATTCTTGCGCCAATGCGGATTTTGGTGTTTTCATAGGAGTAATTTACGGCATTCTTCAGCAGGTTATCGAAGACCCTTGCAATCTTATCTGAGTCTGCAAACATAACTATATGCTCAATTATATCAATATCAACAGAAAGATTCTTTTCTGCGAGCATAGGATAAAATTCGTCGGTTATCTGCGCAAGCATCATATTTAGATCAATACGGTTTTTCTCAAGTGTAACTGAGTGAATGTCAAAACGGGTGATTTCAAAAAATTCGTTTATAAGCTGTTCAAGGCGATAAGCCTTATCCAGAGCAATGCCTACATATTTGGCTTTCTGGGGTGTTGTCAATTCGGGACACTCATCGAGAAGAGTAAGGTATCCTATAACTGAAGTCAGCGGTGTTTTAAGGTCGTGAGCAAGATACATAACAAGGTCATTCTTTTTGCTTTCAGCTTCAGTGGCAGCTTGCTTGCTACCGATAACATTCAGTCTTATATCTCTTAGTTTAATTTCTATATCAGAATAGTTTTTCGGAAATGATATGAATTCTGCATTTTCATTATTGAGAGCGTCAAGACTCTGATATGTTTTATTGAAAAGGGAGAGGGTGATAAGGCTGTAAAGAAAACAACTGAAAACAAATACGACTAAAAAGGCTGCAAGCACAAGCAGATAGCTTCTCGAAAATAGAAATGACTCACCGCTTTTGCCGAAAAGATCAATAAGAAAAGGCTTTATGACGTTTATGTAAAGGTCAGGTTCCAGCAGGAGAAACAGATAGATTATAAGATATATGGCTATAAGTATCATAAGGCATATGCCGTTGAATCTCAGAAAGTCGCCTGTGATTCTCAGGGCGATATTTTTAGACTGCTTTCTTTTTTTGTGCTTCTTTTTTATTTCAGTGGTCTTTTTCAATTTTATATCCAACTCCCCATACGGTTTTAATAAACTTAGGATTTTTTGGCTTTTCCTTCATTTTTTCTCTTATTCTTCTTATATGTACCATAACAGTATTACTGCTGTCAAGATATTGTTCGCCCCATACGGCTTCAAAAAGCTCCTGGGTAGTGACAACTTTTCCTGCATTTTTGCAAAGAGTGCTGACTATACGAAACTCAATAGGTGTAAAGTCCAGCTCTTCGCCGTAGAGTTTACATATATGGGTACTCATATTTACCTCAAGGCCTGAGATTTCTATGGAGTTATCAGTTTGGTCAGCAGAGTTATACTGATAAAAGCGTCTTATCTGGGCTTTGACTCTTGCTATAAGCTCTAGGGGATAAAAGGGCTTGGTAACAT
>JAZQZO010000375.1:0-7803 GCA_045634065.1 Acutalibacteraceae bacterium | reverse complement strand
AAGAGTTGCCATAGGTGTAGCTGATGTAACAGCATCAGCACTCCAGGTGTCTGTGAAAGGTACCACCCACTTAGCCATAGCTGTAGGGAATGATGTCATAAGGATAATTCTTGCTGTCATAGCAGGGTTTACAAAGTTCTGTCCGATACCGCCGAACATCTGCTTAACAACAACGATAGCAACAAGTGAACCGATTACAGCCATCCAGAAAGGAAGTGTTGCAGGCAGGTTGAAAGCAAGGATAAGACCTGTTACAACCGCACTGAGGTCACCGACTGTATTGTTTCTCTTCATAACAATTCTTGAAATATATTCAAAAGCAACGCAGGAAACAACACACACTGCTGTGAGCACTAAGGCACGGAGACCAAAGTAAACAACACACATTATAAGAGCAGGTATAAGAGCTATGATAACATCAAGCATAATACCTGTTGTAGTTTCTTTTGAGCGCATATGAGGTGATGCGCTTACGGTTAATTTCTTAGCCATTATTTTGCACTCTCCTCTCTGAGCACCTGCTTAGCAAGTCTCATATACTGCACAAGAGGTCTGCCTGAAGGACAAGCGAAAGCACAGCTGCCGCATTCCATACAAACCATAGTGTTATAACTCTTGAGCTTATCTGCGTCCTTAACTCTTGCAAATCTTTCAATAAGAGTAGGCATAAGACTCATAGGACAAACATCCACACATTTACCGCAACGGATACAGTCTCTTTCTTTTTTGAAAGCCGCATCCTTTTCGTCAAAGGCGAGAAGAGAGTTGTTCTGCTTACAAATAGGTGCATCTATATCACAGATTGCAATACCCATCATAGGACCGCCTGAGATAATCTTTGCAGGTTCTGTTTTAAAGCCACCGCAATAGTCAACAATATCAGCAAAACTGGTACCGATGGGTACACGGAGATTTTTAGGTGTTCTCACAGCGCTGCCGTCAACGGTGATTGAACGGCTGACGAGAGGCTTACCTGTTTCAAGATATCTTGCAACAAAAGCGACTGAAGCTACATTCATAACTACACAGCCTACATCTGAGGGGAGCTTTCCGGGTGGTACTTTTCTGCCTGTTGCTGAGAGTACCATCATTTTTTCTGCACCCTGAGGATATCTTGACTTAAGAGTCATAAGCTTGATAGCATCGCCCTTATCATTGTCTCTGTCTGCGATTTCTTTCATAATTTCGAAAACCTTGGGTTTGTTGTCTTCAATAGCGATAACGACCTGCTTGAAGCCTAGGATATTCTTAAGAATTTCTACACCCTTGAGAACGTTTTCAGCATTTTCGATACATTCGCGGTAGTCAACTGTAATATAAGGTTCGCACTCTGCCGCATTGATGATAAGAGTATCAATCTCCTTATCTTCAGGAAGATTGAGCTTTACGTGTGTAGGGAAACCCGCACCGCCAAGACCTACAAGACCGGATTCTCTCACTGCTGCACAAAGTTCTTTCTTGTTTGTGACTACGGGAGGAGTGATACCCTCATAAAGTCTCATTTCACCGTCACTTTCAATGGTGACACCTTTTGTTATTATACCGTTTGCGAGTTTGATATCGCCTACGGCTGTTACCTTACCTGATACAGTAGCGTGAATGGGAGCAGAAACAAACTTGTCGCTGTCACCGATCTTCTCACCGACTGCAACTACATCTCCGACTTTAACAGTAGGAGTGCAGGGCACACCGATATGCTGCTGCATTGAAATTACAACCTTTTCAGGTATGGGCATTCTTTCCACAGGCAATTCTGCTGTGTTTTTGTTGTGGGATACACTTACGCCACCGCGACCTTTTTTCACGGCAGTAAGCACACCTGCAACGATTTTGCTCATACTTTCAACCCCTTTGCTTTATTTTTATATTCAGTTCCGCCGATTTTCTCAAGTCTTGGCATCAGCAGCAAAAGCACCGTGCCTGTGACAGCACCCGTAACAAGTGCGAAAATAAGCAGATATTTACCGTAATTCATAAGTGCGAATGTACCTGACACTATGCAGGCAGCAATAAGCTGACCGAGATTGTGCATCACCGCACCCACTATACCAAGACCGAGATAAGAGAAGATCCTGCCCTGATATTTTATAAGAAGACACACCGCAGCAGTGCTGAGCAGGCCTCCGGAAAAGCTCATAAAAGCGCCCGTTGCACCTCTTGTTATCAGAGCAAAAAGAGCCTTGAGCATTGTTATATATATGGCACCGGGAAAACCCATAGCACCTGCAATATACATAGTGATAATATTTGAAAGTCCCGGCTTTGCACCAACGGGCAAAAACGGAATATCAGGAATAAGCACACCTTCAAGAAAAGACAGCACAAGTGCCACAGCACCGAAAATACCGAGAAGGGCAACTTTGTTAGTTTTCATAGCACTCACCTTTCTCAATGCGCGACACCGTCGATTTTGTCTTTTCCGTCAGACCTCAGAATGACAACCACTTTTTCCGGCACACAAGCCATAGTATCACCCTGATTTTTCAGCTTACCTCTTTTTATGCAAAGCTGATCACCGCAGTCAGAAAACACAAATGATACACCGTCTTTTTCTATGAGAAGCTGACAGTAGTTTTCTGTGAGGGTGTAGCTTTCTGTCACTTCACTTAAAGAAATGCTGTGAACCTTTTCACCGTCAACATAGATTTCAGCTTTCAGTGATTCGCTTTTGCCGAAAGAAAATGCAAAAAGCATAACGCTCAATATAATCAAAGATACCACGAGAATGATATCACCCTTGGTTATGCTCTTTCTGATTTCATCATTTAACTTCAAAATCAACTTCTCCCACTACGGAAATGTTTAAATTTTTATCTACAAAAATTGCCGAAGCACCATATTTCTCAAGAATAGTTTCGCTCTTCTCTTTGCCTAAAATAAAGCAGGCAGTTGAAAGAGCATCTGCCATAGCACCACTGTCACAGATAACCGTCACGCTTATAGTTTCAGTTTCGGCAGGGTACCCTGTAGTCGCATCTAAAATATGGTGATAGCGTTTGCCGTCTTTTTCGAAATATCTTTCATAATCACCTGAAGTTGAAACAAAGCCCTCATCCAGAGAAAGAACACCTAAATATTCCCCCTCCAATCGAGGGTGAGCCACGGCAATCTGCCACTTGTCACCGGATTTGTTATAGTTACCCCAGGCAAGAATGCTTCCGCCAACGGAAACAATTGCGCCATCAGCAGTGCTCATATCAAGATACACTTTTATCATATCGCAGGCAGCACCTTTGCCCACTGCGCCTAAATCAAGTTTCACACCTTCGGGAAGGCTAAGAGAATCTTTGCCGAATCCGATTTTGCCGTAACCTACATTCTGAAGTTCGGCTTTTATTTCATCATCGGTGGGTATTCTTTCGTTCTCCTCACCTATGCTCCAGAGCTGAGACACACCACCGACGGTTATATCGAAAACACCGCCACTGAGTGCACTGACTTCACTACACTGGGAGATAAGTTCTGCAAGATAGGCATTTTCAACAGTCAAGCCTGCATTGAGCTTTGCGATCTGCGAAGTGTTTTCTCGCCAGGAAATCATATCGTCAAGGCCGTCAACAACAGCTTTGATATTTTCTATATCTTTGGCAGAAGAATCTCCATAGACTTTCTGGGTCAGAATAGTACCCATAGCTATTGAGCTTTTTTCACTGCCGTCAAAACGAGTGTGTCTTTGGTTATAAAAAATAAACAAGCCTACAGCACCAAGAATAATCAGCACTGTCAGGGCTATGGAAATAATCTTCTTTTTGTTCACTTATGTCACCTATATAATTACTAATAATATATATTATATAAAACACTGGCCTTTAACTTTTATATTCTATAACATAACGACAGATTTTGCAATAGAAATTAAATATTTCTTGCTATATTTCCATTAATTTGTTATAATCGAAAAGTAAATTAACCTTTGAAAAAGGAGTAAAATTATGGATTTTGACATTAAAATTCCCGTAAGGGTTGTAAGCGGCAAGGACTGCCTTAAAAATAACGCTCTTATGCTCAAGACTTTCGGCAAGAAATGTATCATCGTGACAGGTGGTAAAAGTGCCCTTTTAAGCGGTGCTCTTGATGATATGAAATTCGCTCTCAGAGAGTGCGACATCAAATATGAAATCTATGACAAAATAGGCCCTAACCCCAGAATTGACCACTGCCACGAGGCAGGTGAAATTGCAAGAAAGTTCGGTGCTGATTTCATCATTGGTATCGGTGGCGGTTCACCTCTTGATGCAGCAAAGGCCGTAGCTGTTTATGCGACTAACCCCACATTCTCAATGGAAGATATCTTCGCACACGGCGAAAACGACAGAAATAAGGCTTTACCTCTTGTTCTCGTGGGTACCACTGCAGGCACAGGCAGTGAGGTAGGCAGAGTAAGTGTACTCACCAACCCTGACACAGGCAGAAAAAGAAGCATCGCACCCGATGATTGCTTCCCTACTCTCACCTTTGCTGACAGCAAATATACCTGTTCAGTACCCTATAGTGTAACTGTTTCAACTGCCCTTGATGCTATGGCTCACGTTATCGAAGGCTATATGTCCGTTAAGTGCGGTGACATTCCCACAATGTTTGGCGAAAAGGCTATTGCTCTTATATGGGAGGGTCTCAAGTATCTGTACGAAACAAAAGAGCTCCCCGACGAGGAACTCAGAACAAAGCTTTACTATGGCTCATTGTACGCGGGTATAACCCTCGCTTATTGCGGCACAGCATTCCCCCACCCCTTAGGCTATATCCTCACCGAAAATTACGGTGTACCTCACGGCAAGGCTTGCACAGTGTTTATGGGCGATTTCATCGACAAGGCTGCAGAGTTCTGTCCTGAAAAGACTCAGCGTGCACTTGAAATTATGAACACCGACATCGAAACTTACAAGAAAGTTATCGACGAGCTGACTGATGTGAAAGGCATCTCTATGACCAAAGAAGAGATTGAAGACTTCTGCAGTCGTTATGACACAGTGCCTGCTAACTTCACATTCACTCCCGGTGGATATACCAAAGAAGAGGCAATTGAAGCTTTCACAAAGAAGTTTTGCAAATAATTCCATATAGCAAACTAACCGATGACTTCTGAGAGCCATCGGTTGTTTTTTCAGCAGATTACCCGTTTTCTACCAACGGTAGGGTGACTTTTTTGCCCCATATGTGATATGTTTTCAGTGAAAGGTGATGATATTATGGACAACAAAACCACAGGCGCTTTCATCAGCGCAAGAAGAAAAGAGTTATCTCTTAACCAAAAGCAACTCGCCGAAAAACTCGGTGTAACAGATAAAGCTGTATCAAAATGGGAAACAGGTCGAAGTGCACCCGATATCGCTCTGCTTGAACCTCTTGCACGTGAGCTTGGTGTCAGTGTAGTAGAAATACTGCAAGGTGAAAAAGTCGAAGAAGAAAATTTCCCCACAATATCCGACGAAGTGGTGGTGAAAACTATGAAGAAGGATAAACAGAAATTAAGACGGGCAGTTATTGTTGCTGTAAGCATTATGCTGTCTATTCTTTTATTGCTTCAAATTAATTTTTACTTTTACCACTATTTCACAACTATCCCCGCTGACGATACATTGGCTATAGAAAAAGCAGCAACAGAGTATATCGAAAAATTCACAAAATATTATGAGGATGATTTTCAAAACGGCAAAATAGCAAAAGCAGTGCAAAAAGGAAAATATCATTTTTATCTTATTGAGGGCACAAACAAATCAAATGAAAAACGTATTTCATTGTGCGTATTCAGGAGAGATGAGGTTTTCAACAAAAAAATCAAAGTCATTGCCGGAACTCTCGGTATAGAATACACTCCTAACAAAATCATCTATCACTGTTCCGGAGAAGGCAGTTCATTCGGCTGCATCAACTTCAACGTGTTTTACGGCTACGATATGACGGAAACTGAATACAGTTTTTACTACCGCGGAGTAAAATACACCGTACCTATCGAAGATGAAATCTTTCTGCACCCGTTTATCGAAATCGACAGCAACGGGACTAATGCAAGTCTTATCTACAACGACTAAAAATTTAAGCAGGTAACCGCTTTGGCTACCTGCTTTTTGTTGTATTATCTGAGTTTTTCGTTGATTTTTTTGCTTGTGCTTCTCACACAGAGATAAACTGTACACCATATTACAAAGAATACCACAGCAAATATCACAGTGAATATAACAAGTACCTCTGCCTTAAAGGGTATCCACGAGTTAGCTATATAAGAGAGAGAGTACACCACATAAAGAAGTCCGAAGTGACAAAGCATAGATTTCGGTACACTCCAATGCTCAATCTGATTAAAGACTGTTGCGCCTGCCTGCACAAAAGCTATGGTATATGTGGTGACTATACCTATAAAAATATTCCGCGCTGAATGCACTGCAACACCGTCAAAATAAGATATACACAGCACAATTATTCCGAAAACTATAGGCCCGAAGCCTGAAAACATAAGACCTCTGCGCAAAAATTCTTTCACATATTTATTCATTATAAACCAAACCTTTCTTTAACGGTTTTCATCTGTCTTCTGGACACATAATCCTTATAGCCGTTTTTAAAATTAATAACCAATGTCCCCGATATTGAAGTGTCGAAGTTTTTAATCTGTCTGATGTTAGCTATGCAGGACTGATTTATCTTCACAAAGTTATCAGGCAACATTTCTTCCAGCTGATATAATCTTTGCTTCAGTTGGTATTTATCTTTATCCGTCAGTGCATAAACCTTGCTATCCTCCACCATAAAGCAAGTAACTTCATCGGTTTTGAGTCTGATCGCCTGATTTTCACCGTACCCGATAATTTCAGTAACACTGCCGATTACTAAAGCCTCTATATCATCTGTGAGCTTAGTTCTTTCTCTTGTATATATGACCACCTCCTCTTGGTGTTCATCTGTGATAATCAATGTACATTTCATAGAGAATCCTCCTTACAAGTACACTATATATTTTTCCGCTTATCTTTGCAATAGATTTAGGGTATATGGTTGTTTTGCGGCGATATGCGGTAAAAAAAGGACGACAATTGGTCGCCCTTAGAAATAATATTATTTTCTGCTCCTACCCTGTGGGTATTCGTAAGCCTTCATCATATAATCTTTGACATATTTCTCAAATTCTTCTGCGCCAACTAAAAAATTAGATCCTATTCTTATGCGACGCTCTTTGATGTAAATATCAAGATATTGATCGCTAAGATATATTCTTGTAACATCTTTGAATTGTATTTTTTCTTCTCTGAACAACAATGTAATCGAAAAATAATCCTCGTCTTCAGAATAAACAATTCTTTTGTTGCGCAGTACACGAACGCATATAATCATACCGACATAACATACACTCATCATCGCAACAAACCATAATTCACCCTCTTCGTCAAGTCCGTTTGATACAGCACCAAGCAACCCGACAAAAGTACTTAAAAAGCAAATCAACACCAAAGGGAACCATACACCGACATATTTTTTATTTTTATGTTTTATTCTGTCATAGACATCCGATGCAAACACAAGAATACTCGGTATTATCAGTATAAGGTACCATTTTCCAAAATTCTCAGGCAAGATATTTACATCTCCTTTTTTATATTGCCCTCGCCGGGCAGGCATTACTTTTTCCTGTCGCGGAAAAAGTAATCAAAAACGCGCAATTATTCCGCCAGCTCTTCACAAGCCAAGGTTGCCGCCACAGTGCCGTCTGCTGGCGCAGTTGTCAGCTGTCTGACAGGCTTGTTTCGGCAGTCACCTGCAATATATATACCCTCTTTTACCTTGCATTCCTCACCTGCTTTTACATAT
>JAZQZO010000374.1:0-2077 GCA_045634065.1 Acutalibacteraceae bacterium | reverse complement strand
ATACCTGTAGTCCGCCTACAACTGCAAACTTACGAAGCGCCTTAGGTTAGTGCTTTTATCATAGATACATTAATGCCGAGCTTTGTCGTTTTTTATAGAACGTCTACCCGCCTGCGTTAGCAGTTTCCGCAGCGGGTGAGGTTGTGACTGACGATTATTTTTATGCTCTGCTTACCGGCAGGGCGGCGGGTCCCTGAAAGAACCTGCCGGTGCTTTTCCTGGATGCCCGGGCATCCTCGGGCCGAACCAAGTTCGGCAATGGAGCCGCCTGACACCTCTTGCACTCACGTTCCTGAAAGTCGCAAATGCTCATTGATAATTGTGTTGTGTCTCACTGAAAAATTTACCTCCCACTAATAGACCCGACAAAGGCTTTTTTTGCGTATTTTGCGCACAATTTGCCTCAAAAAGCCAAAAATATTTTTTATCAGCCAAAAATCAGAAGTCATAATGCCTGAAAAAGAAAAAAGCACTGAATCCGAATGGACTCAGTGCCGTATATTTAAGTTAGTTTTTCTGTGCAGGGAACTGACCCTCGTCAAAACCAAGCACTCTTGCAATCTGTACGGGTATCTGTCTGTTTTTAATCTGCTTGCCGGCAATAAAGCCTGCATCTGTGGCAGAAACGAAAACGGGTACATCACCGAAATCGTGCTGACCATGAGTGAATTTGTAACCGCCCTTACCGTCTTCTTTCATACCGCCGGTACCGTGGTCAGCAGTAACAACAACGAGAGTCTCACCGTCTTTTTCAGCAAACTCGAGAGCAGCCGCAACTGCCTTGTCAAACTCCTGAGCGGAAAGTGTCATATTTTCCATATCGTTATTGTGGGAGTGCTTGTCAATGCAAGCCCCTTCAACCATAAGGAAGAAGCCGTCTTCGTCAGCTGAAAGAATCTCAATAGCCTTGTTGGTCATTTCTTCGATAGAGGGTGTATCGTGGTTGTTAGTTACATATTTAAGGTCGTCGAAACTGAACTGTGCAAAAGATTTACTGCCTGCAGTGAGAGAGTCCATATCGGTCTCGCTGTCTATGTATGTGTAGCCTGCTGCTGCAGTGTTTTCTTCGTTGATGCTTTCACTTGCACCGCCCCAGATAAGGTCGATGTCAGATTTGAGCTGATCGTTGGAAATGTCTTTTTCCTGACTTCTTGCAAGAGCGTGAGCTGAGAAAGCTGAGGGAGTAGCACCGCTTGTCTTGTCTGTGGTAACTACGCCTGCAGCCATGCCGTTAGTCTTTGCGAGCTCGCAAAGGTTCATTGGTACACTGGCGTCATCGGGTACTATAGGCATAAATGGGAAAACTGCAACTGAGTTTATCCATACGCGCATACCTGTTGCAAGAGCAGTGCCGCCGGCTGCTGAGTCAGTGTAGGGTACAACATAAGAGTCGATGTCACTTGAAGCCTTGACGGGCATATTTTCCATAGCGAGATAACCGTCAGTTCTGTAAAGCTTAGTAGCTTCCAGATTGTTGAAGCTCATGCCGTCACCAATCATAAGGATGACGTTTTTGTACTTATCCTGAGCATAGTCGTCGCTGACATGGCTGTAAGCACCTGCAAAGCCGTTGAGTGAGAGGATGATGGCAACTGTTGCCGTGAGTATTTTTTTAATTACAGATAACATAAATTTTCTCCTTTCTATCTGCTTGTAATAAATTGATTATATCACTTTTATGTCAGATTTTTCAATAGGCAGAGAGAATAAATGAATGAGGAATTATGAATTATGAAATATGAATTATGAATTGCGACAGACTCGGCGAGTAGAGGGAAACCTCTGCCCGCCGCTTTTTTTGTGATTTGATTTGCGAGGGACGTGGGTGCAAGAGGTGGCAGGCGGCTCCATTAAATCGCTTCGCGATTTACGGCGACAACGTCGCCAACCGAACGAAGTTCGGTTATGGGGCCGCCGCCCCTGCCGGTAAGTAGAACGTTAAAATAATTGTCAGTCACAACCTTGCCCGCTGCTTGCAGAGGCTTAACCTCTCCGTCTTTGCCTGACGGCAAATCCACCTCTCCTTTCAGGAGAGGCTCAATCGTGCTTTTCTTAAAGGTAATTACTCTTTCTAGGA
>JAZQZO010000373.1:0-5657 GCA_045634065.1 Acutalibacteraceae bacterium | reverse complement strand
TCTGTTCTATTTATGCTATTGCATCTCTCGTTGTTGTTTGTCTTGTAAATATTCTTGACCTCGCAAATGCTTTTGCTGACGGTTCAACAATTGATACTGTACTTTTCTGGGCTCAGTTAGCTTTTGCTCCCGGTGGTATTGTTGCTATATGTTTCGTTAACTATAAGTTATGCGTTGATGGTGCTAATGACAACCTTACAGGTACAGTTGCATCAATTGCTATTCTTAAATATCTTAAAGACAATGATATCAGCTTTGAAAATACAGAAGTAATCGCTATGTCTTCAGGTGCTGAGGAATCAGGCCTCAGAGGCGCAAAGGCGTTTATGAAAGCTCACGGGGATGAACTCAAAGATGTTCCCACTGTATTTATCGGTCTTGAAACATTCAGAGATTATGAAGATATCGCTATTTATCAGCGTGATATGACAGGTACTGTTAAGATGGACTCAGGTGCTTGCACTCTTATGAAGAAAGCAGGTCTCGAAGCCGGTCTTGATCTTCCCTACTCATCAGTATACTTCGGTTCATCAGACGCTGCTACTGTTCAGCAGTCAGGTATGCCTGCAGTTACTCTTGCTGCTATGAACCCCGGCCCACCAAGATATTATCACACAAAAGGCGATACAGCTGATAATATGAATCCCAAGACAGTTGAGAAGTGTCTTGAAATTGCTCTCAACGCACTCTTTATCTATGACGAAGAGGGTTACAAGAAGGATTATATGGCATAATACTTAATCCGTAATTATGAATTGCGACAAACTTATGGCGAGTAGGTTAATTCCTGCCCGTCATTTTTGTTTTGCTGGGGCTGTACGCTGAAATTTGTGCAAGAGGTGAGAGGCGGCTCCGCCAAAATCGCCGTTGGCGATTTTGCGACGACGAAGTCGTCGTGCCGAACTTCGTTCGGCTGCGGAGCCGCCGCAACCGACCTAAAAATCAAAAAAATTCAGAAAGGCTATTGCATTTTTTTTATTGTTGTGTTATAATCACAGAAACAGTTTAAAGCGTTAAAACTTTAAAGAATTAAAACTATTCTGATCAATCGGAAAATAAACAATACTGGCTTTAAATCTTTGGTTTTAGTTGACTAAAGTTTACATTTGGAGTATAATTATTTTTATTATTTAATTTTTTGAAAAGACGGTGACTATTATGGTATCAATGGAAATGTATGAGCTCGGTGCAAAGAGCTCGGTTATCAGAGAAATATTTGAATTCGGCAAGAAAAGAGCCGCTGAAATCGGCAAAGAAAATGTTTTCGACTACAGCCTTGGCAACCCCAGTGTTCCTGCTCCCGAAAAGGTAAACGAAACAATCAGAAAGCTAACAGAAGAACTCTCACCCTGCGAGCTTCACGGCTATACTTCGGCAGTGGGTGATAACGCTACAAGAACAGCTATTGCCAATAACCTCAACGAGCGTTTCGGCACCAACTTTACAATGAACAACCTTTATATGACCTGTGGTGCTGCCGCATCACTTTGCATCACATTTAAAGCATTAACTGAAAAAGATGATGAGGTTATCATATTTGCACCTTATTTCCCTGAGTATAAGGTTTTCATTTCAGCTGCAGGTGCAAAGCCTGTTGAAGTTAAGTGCAAGGCTGAAGATCTTACAATCGACCTTGAAGCATTTGAAAAGGCAATCACGCCCAATACAAAGGCTGTCGTACTTAATTCACCTAACAATCCCAGCGGTGTTGTTGTCAGCGAAGAAATCGTTAAAGGTCTTTGTGCTATTCTTGAAAGAAAGCAGAAAGAATACGGCAAGAGCATTTTCCTTGTTTCAGACGAGCCTTACCGTGAGCTTGTTTATGGCGATGTAACGGTACCGTATCTTACAAAATACTACGATAATACAATCGTTTGCTATTCATTCAGCAAGTCACTTTCACTTCCCGGTGACAGAATCGGCTATATTCTTGTACCGAGTGAAGTAGAAAACTTCGAGCTTATCTATAAGGCTGTCTGCGGTGCAGGCAGAAGTCTCGGTTATGTTTGCGCCCCCTCAATGATGCAGTTTGTTATCAGAGAGTGTGTAGGTATGACAGGTGACATTTCAGCGTATAAGATGAACAGAGATATTCTTCTTGAAGCCTTCGAAGAGTGCGGTTTCAAGACAGCTAAGCCTGACGGTGCTTTTTATTTGTTTATGAAGTCTCCTGTGGACTCTGCCGAAGAATTCTGCGAGAGTGCAAAAAAATATGATTTGCTTCTCGTACCGAGCGACTCATTCGGCTTCCCGGGTTATGTAAGAATATCTTACTGTGTATCAACTGAAATGATCAAGCGTTCACTTCCTAAGTTCAAGGAATTGGCAAAGGAATATAATCTCATATAAAGAAGAGTGATATTTATGGAAAAACTCATTGAAGCGAGAAATATCATAAGTGAAGCAGACAAAGAAATTGCGCAGCTTTTTGAAAAGAGAATGAAAGCTGTAAAGCAAGTGGCAGAGTACAAAAAAGAAAGAGGACTGCCGGTTTTTGATGCTGCAAGAGAAGATGAACTTGTAAAGCGCAATATGGAATATATCGAAGATGAAGATATAAAAGAGTTTTATGTACCCTTTATCAGAGACACTATGGATATCTCAAAGCGTTTTCAGCATAAGATTCTCGAGGGTGCTAATATAGCTTACAGCGGTGTAGAGGGTGCCTTTGCTCATATTGCTGCAGGCAGAATCTTCCCTGACGGCAACAGAATATCTTACCCTGACTTTAAATCAGCCTATGAAGCAGTGGAAAAAGGTGAATGTGAATGTGCTGTTATACCTATAGAAAACAGCAGAGCAGGAGAGGTCGGTCAGTCTATAGATTTGCTTTTTTCAGGCTCTCTATATGTAAACGGTGTATATTCTCTTGATATCAGACACAATCTTATTGGCATCAAAGGTGCGAAAGAAAGTGACATAAAAGAGGTTATTTCCCATCAGCAGGCGCTCGATCAGTGTGCAGCCTATATTAGAAATCAAGGCTTCATAAGCACTTCTTGTGTCAACACTGCAAGGGCGGCAAAAGAGGTTGCGCAGGCAAGTGATATAACAAGAGCTGCTATCGCTTCAAGAGAAACAGCAGAGCTTTACGGCTTAGAGGTTATCAGAGAAAATATCAACGAGGCAAGCGACAATACTACCCGTTTTGTGGTTGTAAGCCGTACTCTGTCAAAAGAGAAAAAAGACCATTCAATTATAGTTTTCACAGTGCCTGATGAAGCAGGTGCGCTGGCTCACGCAATTAATATTATCGGTCATCACGGTTACTCTATGAGACATATCAAGAGCCGTGCTATGAAAGACCTTATCTGGACATATTATTTCTATGTTGAGCTTAAGGGTGACTTACAGTCATCACGTCGCGGCAAGTATATGATGGAAGAACTTGCTGAGTGCTGCGATAAACTTAAGATGATAGGTACTTTTAACGAAAACAGTAAAATCTGAGGTGACAGATTATGATTATACCCCTTGATTTAGGGAATGACTCTTATGATATTATCCTCGAAAGGGGAGCTATCAAAAAAGCAGGTGAGCTTCTCGGCATAGAAAAAGGCAGAAAAGTCCTTGTTGTCACTGATACGGGCGTACCCCGCGAGTATGCGGATACGGTTGCCTGGTGCTATGAGGATAGTCACATTTTTATCTTCCTTGAGGGTGAAAAAAGCAAAAACTTAGATACCTACAGAACAATTTGTCAGACTCTTACGGATGCGAACTTCACCCGAAAAGATGCGGTTATCGCTGTGGGTGGTGGCGTAGTGGGTGATATGGCTGGTTTTGCCGCCGCTACGTATATGAGGGGCATTGATTTTTACAATATCCCCACAACTCTTTTATCACAGGTTGACTCCTCAATCGGTGGCAAGACAGCTATTGACCTTGGCAAGATAAAGAACATAATCGGTGCATTTCATCAGCCTAAAAAGGTTATTATTGACCCTGATGTTCTTTCGACTCTGCCTGAAAGACAGGTAGCTAACGGTCTTGCAGAAAGCATAAAAATGGCTGCTTGTTTCGATAAGGAGCTCTTTGAGCTTTTCCTTAAAGATGACTATATGGATAACGTCGAGAAAATTATCGAGGGTTCACTAAAAATCAAAAGATATGTAGTTCAGCAGGACGAAAAAGAAACAGGACTTCGCAAGGCTCTCAACTTCGGCCATACAATAGGACACGGAATTGAAGCCTCTGCAGATTACGGTGAGCTTTATCACGGTGAATGTGTAGCTCTCGGTATGATTCCGATGTGCAGTGATAATGTCAAAGATAAGATGCTCACTGCCCTAAAAAATGTGGGGCTTCCTACTGAATATAAGTACGATAAAGAAAAAGTATATGAAGCTCTTTGCCACGATAAAAAATCTCAGGGCAAGAGCATAACAGTGGTGAAATGCGAAGAAATCGGCACTTTCACATTCTGTGAAATGACAAATGAAGACCTTAAAAATCTCATTTGAGGTGAAATAATGAAAAATACATTCGGTAATAACTTAAGCATAACTCTTTTCGGTGAAAGTCACGGAGAGGCTATAGGCTGTGTCCTTGACGGCATTGCTCCGGGTATTGAGGTAGATGAAGACTTCATCGCTTCTCAGATGGAAAAGCGTAAGGGCATAAACTCAATATCAACTCCTAGAAGAGAAGCGGATAAGGTGAGAATACTCAGCGGTGTCTTTGAGGGCAAAACTACGGGTACTCCTATAGCTTTGATGATAGAAAATCAGACTCAGCACAGCGGTGACTACTCGGCTACAAAAGACCTCGCAAGACCCTCCCACGCCGATTATACGGCTCAGTGCAAATATCACGGCTATCAGGACTACAGAGGTGGGGGACACTTCTCAGGCAGAATCACTGCTCCCTTGGTGGCGGCAGGTGCAATCTGTCTTAAAGCTCTCGAGAAAAAAGGCATAGAAATCGGCACTCATATCTCTTATTGCGGTGGCATCAAAGACAGAGACTTTGATAGCCTCAGTGAAGATATCGCTCTTTTGAAAGAAAAAGATATGCCCGTGCTTTGCGATAAAGCATCAGATGATATGATATCAGCTATAGAAAATGCACAAAATGAGGGCGACAGTGTCGGCGGTACTCTTACTACAGCCGTTGTCGGCCTGCCGGCAGGTGTGGGTGAGCCTTGGTTTGATACTGTCGAGGGTGTACTCGCTCACGCACTTTTCTCTATTCCTGCAATCAAAGGTGTAGAGTTTGGTTTAGGCTTCGGCTTTGCCGCAGAAAAGGGCAGTGATGCTAATGATGAATTCATCCTTATTGACGGCAGAGTACAGACAAAAACCAACAATAACGGCGGTATAAACGGCGGCGTCACGAATGGAATGCCCATTATATTCCGTACCGCTATCAAGCCGACGCCTACAATATTCAAGCCGCAGAGCACGGTTGACTTTAAGACTATGACCGACACTGTGCTTACGCCGAAGGGAAGGCACGACCCCGCGATCGTTCACCGAGCAAGAGTGGTTCAGGATGCGGCAACCGCAATTGTTCTTTGCGATGCGCTCGCGATGCGCTTTGGCACGGATTGGCCGGGTAAGGAGCTATGAAGCGCTACGGATGCATTGGAAAAAAGCTCACACACAGCTTTTCTAAGGAAATTCACGCCCGTCTTACCGACTATGAATATGATCTCA
>JAZQZO010000372.1:0-2621 GCA_045634065.1 Acutalibacteraceae bacterium | reverse complement strand
GCAACTTCCTTTGCGGTTATTCTAAGGCTATACTTGAAAGAGCTATTGAGGGCGGTTACAACTTTCTAAATGCACTTCTTGCTTCTGAAACCTGCTCTGAAATGAACAGAACAGCCGAGCATTTCGAACTTCTCAATCTCGTAGAAAACGATAAATTTTTCCTGACATTTACTGATATGCCCTTTAAGGTCGAACCCCATACAGTCAAGCACTATGTCAATCAGGTTAAACTGAAGATTCTTGATAAACTTCAGGAGGTTTACGGTGTCGATGTTTCAGATGAAGCACTTCTGAAAGCTGTTGAAGAGCATAACGAGGTCTGCCGTCTTATGACAGAAATAGGAAATTACCGTAAAGAAGATAACCCGAGAATCACCGGTTACGAGTACCACATTCTTAACCTTATTACATATTGCTGTCCTAAGGCTCTTATTCTTCCTGCACTTCGTGAAACTGCAGAAGAGCTTAAAACAAGAGAGCCTGATGCAAAGAAAAATTACAGAGCGAAGATTGTTGTAGTTGGCTCAGAAATGGACGACCCTGACTTCACAGCTCTTATTGAAGACAGTGGCGCCCTTGTTGTTGCTGACAGATACTGCTTCGGTGCACTGCCCGGCAGACAGGAAATTATAATCAAAGAAGGCGAAGACGTACTGACTCAGATTTGTCTTCACTATCTCAAAACAAGTCAGTGTCCAAGATATATGAGCCACGAAAAAGTTCAGGAAAGACGAGACTATGTAAAACAGCTTGTTGAGGAATATAATGCTGACGGCGTTATGTATGAACAGCTCAAGTTCTGCGAATATTGGGGCTATGAGAGAGCCTTGGCATCTTATGTTATGACCAACGACTACGGCGTACCCACAGCAGCAGTTGACAGACAGTACACTGCTTCGGCTTCGGGACAGCTTCGCACACGAGTTCAGGCCTTTGTAGAAAGTCTTGAAATCAAGAAAATCCAGAAAGAAAGGGCGGCTAAAGAGAATGGATAATTACGGTAAACTCTATAAAGAGCATACTGCCATACTCAAGCACAGAGAATGGCGCGGTTTTAAGGACACAATGTATGACTATTACCGTTGGCTTGTTAACTGGAAAGATATGATAGTTATGGTGCTTAAAGCTCCCGTGTCAACTGTTAAAGGTCTTTGGAGATATCGCTGGATGGCATCTTATCTTTCAACACCGTCTTTCATAGACCGTCACGTTGCAGGACTTCGCGGTCCGCATCTTCGTATGGCGCACTTGCACTACAATATGATTGTAAAGCACACAACAAAGCTTATCAATATCTCCTTCAGAGCTGACGAAAAGATTAACCCAGGCAATAAGCTTTCAAAGAAAATCGTGCTTATGGATGAGATTGTACCCAACGAGGTTTTCACAGGCTTCCCCAATCTTATTCCCATTCCCTTACAGACTCTGCCAATCTTCCTTTCATCAATGGTTGACCAGCAGATTACACCGCCTTATCTTGAGGTTACAGAGAGTTTCGGCGTACCTGCTGACGTTTGCCCCTTGCCTTCGGCTGAGGCAGGTGTTGCAATCGAGGATGATTACCCGAAAATGGGATGCTGTATGATCGGTACAAATATGCCCTGCGACGGCTCGATTATGAACTCCTCGTTCCTTGACAGAAGAATCAATCTTCCTACTCACTGTTTCGGTATTCCTCTTCGCTATGACGGTGAGGATGTTCAGGAATACGCTGTTGAAGAAATTAAGTCACTTATTAAATTTATCGAAGATCAGACCGGTGAAAAGTTCGACTGGGATGCATACTTCAAGAGAATGAAAGACTATAATAAACAGCTTGAGTACGAAAGACAAAAATGGGATATCAACAAAACCCCTTATCCACAGATGACAGGTGCAGCATTCTGGCTTTACAGAATTTTCTATTTCAATCTTTCAGGCGGCTCCAATGAAAAGTTCCTCAAGGTTGATGAGAAAGTAAACAAGATAATGATGAAAGCCTATGAAAAGAAAACTCCTGTTTCAAAGCATATGCGCCACAGAGCAGTTGTGTGGTCTTGCCCTGCCAACTACTATACATCATTTGCAAACTGGCTTGAAAACTGTTGGGGTATGAATGTTGTTATGGATATGGAAACTATGATTTCCTATCTTGAAATTGACACAGAAGACAAAGAGCAGTCATTAAAGGATCTTGCAAAAACCTATCAGCGTTCTATTATGCGTAAGCACACAAAGGGCGGTTATCGTAATGTTGTTGATGAGCTTTGGCGTATAGTTGAAGAGTACAACGCTGACACCGTTATTATGTATGATCAGATTTCCTGTAAGGGTATGGACGGTCTTCAGGGTATCTTTGATGATCAGGCAAGAGAAAAAGGTGTCAACTTCATCTGGGTTCGTCAGGATCTTATGGACCCCCGTACAATTTCAAGACGCGAAATGCGTGATCAGGTAAACAAATATATGCAGACTGTCTTGCAGGAAGAGCCTCTTGACGCTTCACTGCTTGATTTTGAAGACGACTTAGCTTGGTAAAGGAGAATATAGAAATGAAATATTTTGGCGGATGCGATGTAGGCACAACCTACACCAAATGTATAATTCTTGATGAAAACGGCAAGATAGTTGCCAATGTTACA
>JAZQZO010000371.1:0-3441 GCA_045634065.1 Acutalibacteraceae bacterium | reverse complement strand
AATGCACTGTGCATCTCCCGGACCCGCAGCTGCAGAAACTTCCCATTCAAAGAAGAAGAGATGCGAAAATGAATTCGCATCTCTTTTAAGTGTTATTTTCTCGCCGTGAGAGATTATTCTTCTGTTTCGAGTGGTGCGTTGGTCATTTCCTGCATTTCAACAGATTCTTTATCATAGACACTCTGATACTTGTCCTGATAATAGTTTTCCTGCTGGCAGTTGAATGAGCCGTCGGGGCTAAAGTTAATAACTGTGCAACCACGCTGTGAACCACGCTGATATATGCCTGTATATGCCAGATAGTCGACACTCATACCATAGGTCAAACGGATACCCTTGTAGTCAATTGAGAAGTTGTTGTCGTGGTCGTGACCGCAGAAGATAGCCTTTGTCGAGCCAAGTTCAAGCATTGTTTCAAAGAGGTTATCCTCGTGCATACCGCAGAATACAACATTACCGCCTTCACCTGCAACACCGTAAACGAGTTTAACGTTTTCGGTATCCTGATAACCTGCATCACGATATTCATACCAGGCATCTCTCTGCTCTGTGAGAGGAATATGGAAGAAAGCCGCTGACTTGATGTCTGAGTTCTCTTCTTTGCCCATCTCCTTAAGAAGCATATTATTCTGTGCATTATAAGCGTTTACATTGTCCTTGTACCACTGAACCTGATTCTCGTGAATATTGTCGTATTTCCAGAAAACGCCGAGGAAGTCTCCATCGGTGTAGGAGTGTGAGTCAAAAATATAAAGTGATTGTGTGATAATACCCTCTGAATTCTTTACATTTATAATCTGGTTACCGTAGCCGTCAACATTGTCCGGTCCGGGTGTAAACAAGCAATATTTGAATTCGTCATCTGAATAGAATTCGGACATATATTCTCTGTCATAATAGCTGTAAGCTTCAGTATCGTGGTTACCGAACCCAAGAGTCCAGTAAACACCCAGTTTTTCCATAAGGGTAGCGAAAACCTTAGCTGATGAAAGATTGTTAAATGTACCTGCACTATAAGGCACAGGGAAAACGATGTCACCGGTTATAACAACAAGGTCAGGCTGTTCAGCTTTAACCATAGCAGCTACGGCGTTGAGAGCCATTGCGTCCTTCTTGAGTGACAGGAAACCGCCACCGATATGTATATCTGTGAGCTGAAGCACCTTGAAGTCTTCATCAGTTGTGAAAGTCCAGTTGCCCTTTTCGTCCTTTTCGGGCACAAGCTGATTCTCTTTTGCAGCTGACTCGAAAGCTGCAATCTTTTCGATATTACCCTTGTTACCGATAACATTTGACATAGCGACAATACCTACAAGGATAACGATTATAACAAAAATTGTACCGATAACCTTGAGGGCTTTCTTGCCTTTTTTCTTTGTCTTTGCATTTTGTGTTTGTTCTTTTGTTTTCATTCTTCAGTTTCACACGGATTTTCCGTGTTCTCCTTTCCTGATATTAAATAAACAGTAATTCCTGTTTGTTTACTGATTTCATCGAGGCTTTTTTCACTTACTGCTTTGTACCCTGCCGTATAAACGAAAGCCTCGGTTTTATTTTTGCCTATTGCAAAACGAACATCGGTTATGCTGTCTTTTTCTATAGTTTCATACAGTTCTTCAAAGAATGCTTCCCTTTGGTTTGCAGGCAAGTACCCAACAAGTTTTCTGCAGGAAGCGAAAATTGTTTTCACAGCAGAAACAGTGATGATAACACTTATCACTATACCGCAAAGAGCGTCTGCGGCATAAGTGCCGTAGGTTGAAATGAGAAGAGTCATAACTGTGACGCTTGTTATAAAGAAGTCAAGAACACAGTCCACGGACATAACCTTGAGAATATCTGAGTTACCTTTCTTGTTGATATGTCTCAGTACTGCAAACATAATGAGCTTTGCCACAGCCGTTGCAATAAGTATATAGAGATACTTAGTTCTGTACGATACGCTGGTAGGATACATAAGCCTTTCAACAGATGAATAAGCAAAATAGAAACCCGTGAAACCGATAATAACAGATATGATGAAAGTCAATAGGTCTTCTGTTTTTGATATGTAACTTTTTGATGAGATATCTGTGCGGCTAGCAAGAAACCAAAAGCACAACAGACTTATAAATGATGACAGTGAGTCAAAGAGATTATTTACACCGTCAGAATAAATGCTTATGCTATTGGCACCGAGGCCGATATAAAGCTTGGCGAAAAACAACATCAGGTTTGCAGTCAACGCGAAAATGCATCCGCCTTTTAAATATTTATTTCTGATAGTACCACCGCCTTAGCTGTTATAGTTGCTCATAGCCTTATCGATGTCGCCAACTACCATATACTCAATAGCCGAAACCGTGTCATCCGCAACCTGTCTGATAAGTTTAGCTTCACTCTGGGTAAAACGGGAGAGCACCCAGTCAGCAAGGTCATATTCGGGATTAGGCTTTGCACCTATGCCTATTTTAATGCGAGGGAAGTTATCATCTTTCAAATGATATATGATGTTTCTCATACCGTTCTGGCCACCGTGGGAGCCTTTGCGTCTGATACGCATTTTACCGGGTTCAAGACTAATATCATCACAGATGACTATGATATTTTCTATAGGGATTTTATAGAACTCCACTGCATCTCGTACAGCTTCGCCACTTAAGTTCATAAAGGTCTGAGGCTTTAGAAGAAGGCATCTCTTACCTTCAATTCTTCCTTCGCCCATAAGAGACTTGAACTTGAGCTTATTAATTTTAATTGAGTATTTTTCTGCAAGAGCATCTATACAGATAAAGCCTGCATTGTGTCTTGTTGTTTCATACTGTTTGCCGGGATTGCCAAGACCCACTATGAGAAAATCAAAGTTTGATGAAAATTCCTTCTTTTTTACGAACACTATGTCATACCTCATAACTTATATTTATCTGCCTTTTATTATGCCAATAATGGCATAAAGTTTCAAGTCTTTTAAAGTAAATTTATACATATTAAGAGAAAATTTTTCTGTAAGGACATAAGTGCGTTTTATAATTCTAATTTGTAAATAAAAACTTCTGTAAAAGTGATATAATAATTCTAATTATAAGTATATTTAGGAGGGACTATCATGGAAAAGAAAAACGACCGTGAAAATACCGATTTAATTATAGGCAGAAATGCAGTTTCAGAAGCTCTCAAAAGTGAAAGAGCTATTGACACTCTTCTTGTAGTCAGAGGCGAAAAACACGGCTCTATAGGAAGAATTATTGCAGAATGCAAAGACAAAGGCATCGTAGTAAAAGAAGTTGATAAGAAAAAACTGGACTTTATGTGTGGCCAGGGTAATCATCAGGGTATTGCAGCCTATGCGGCAGTACACGAATATGCTGAGGTTGAGGACATCTTCAGACTTGCAGAAGAAAAAGGAGAAGACCCCTTTATCATCATCTGTGACGAACTTGAAGACCCACACAACTTAGGTGC
>JAZQZO010000370.1:0-9199 GCA_045634065.1 Acutalibacteraceae bacterium | reverse complement strand
CTCTACCAACATATGTATATGATCTGGACATACTTCTGCTTCTATTATTTTTACACCTTTCCAATCACATAACTGTCTTAATATTTTTCCTATTGCAGCTTTATGCTGCCCATAAAATATTTTCCTGCGATATTTCGGTGCTAACACTATGTGATATTTGCAATTCCATTTTGTATGTGATAAACTATTTATATCATTCAATCCCATTTGAATGACCTCCCTTTGTATTTTTTGTTGCAGTTGGCAGACCGCAACTCTATTATATACAAAGGGCTTTTTTCTGTTCAACTATATAATTTTCACTGAACCACGCGTCTAACGCGTGGTTTTACGATACAATAAGACTCACCCCGATTAACGAGGTGAGTCTTTCAATTAATAGTGAGAAATACCACACGAACAAATCTTATTTGTTTTAAACAACTTATTAAAGAAGAGAATTATTTTCCAAATGAAGCCTGCAAAACCAGATTTATGGCAATTACACGAACAATCATCATCAACTGTCTCAGCAACCTCTACAACAGCATAATAGCTGAAGTGGTCAGTTTCAAAAACAAGATAACCGTCTACATATTTAGTTTCAAATGCTTCTATTGTACCATTCTCAGTGTTGAGATAATATATAACACAAAGGTCTGCATCGTATCCCTCAGGTAAGGGGATCTTAACTGTAATCTTGCCGTTGGGCTGAATTGCTGTATCGTCAAGTGTCATTGAAATATCAAAAATGGTCGCTTTGCTTGAGCCTACGCTCTCGTTGATAATCTCGAAAGCCTTACCATCAAATGTTTCTTCAACTGAAACCTCTACTTCACCGTCGTATTCACTTGAATCGAACTCGAGAGCAACACCAGTTTTTTCATCTGAAACTATTACCTTTACAAGCTGAGGAATGATTTCTTCCGCTACAACTTCACCACAGCCTGTGCACTTCTGAACCTTTTTGCCGTCAGCTTCATATGTTGCCTCGGTAACAACTTCCCACTCACCGGGTGTGTGGGTGTGAGGTACAACAAGGCAGTGAATATTTACGTCCTCTAATCCATCGAGTATATCAGCTGCAAAATTATTCCATTCATCTTCTGTACCGTTAAAGTATATATCTTTAAGATTTTTACATCCTTCGAATATACACTCACCGACATTTGTCAGACCGCTTCCGATTGTTACACTTTCAAGAAGTGCACATTCAGCAAACGCATATTCACCGATGCTTGTAACACTGTCAGAGATTACAATTTCTGTGAGGTTTTTGCAACCGCCAAATGCAGGAGTACTTAAACTTGTTACACTATCAGGAATAACGTATGAAGTTTCTGTTTTACCTGCAGGATAACAAATAAGCTCTGTCTTATCTTTGTTGAAAAGTACGCCATTGCTGTCACTTGAATAATATTCGTTATTTTCATCAACAGTTATGTTTTCAAGAGCAAAAGTCCAAGCAAATGCACCCATTTCAATACTTTTTACACTTGCAGGGATTGTTATACTTGTAAGGCTCCAACAATCCATAAACGCAACTTCGCCGATACTTTCTACGCCATTTTCGATTATTACATTTGCAAGACTTGTACAAGCACCAAAAGCATCATGACCGATACTCTTAACACTGCCGGGAATAGTTACACTTGTGAGGCTATCGCACATAAGAAACGCCCCATAATCTATACTTGTAACACTGTCAGGAATTGTTACACTTACAAGGTTCTCGCAATCCCAAAAAGCTTGTTCGCCAATGCTTGTCACACCATTTTCAATGACAACATTTTTGATCTCTGATGCAAAATTAAAGTTATATGATGAAAGAGCAAAGCTATCATTAGCTATAGCACCCGTACCGCTGATAACAAGGTAGCCATTGCTGTATAATGTATATGTTACATTGTCACCATCTGCACCGCAGTTGCCACTATCAACAACAAAGATTTCGTCGCAATTGTCGCAATAACTGTCTTTGTCAGCATCTTCGTGTTCACAGATAGCATATACAATTGTGGCACTATATAATGGATCATTATTCTCAGCTATAACAATTGCGTTCCACTGTGATTTTGTACCGCCATAATATACAGTCTCAAGTTCTACACAGTCAGAAAATACATAACGCTCTATACTTGTCACACTACTTGGAATTGTTACAGTAGTAATAGCCTCACAGCCTTCGCATATGTAACCAAGATTTGTAATACCTCTTCCGATTGTTACTTCTTTAAGAGCTTCACAATAAGCAAATGTGCTTTCATCAATACTTGTTACACTATCAGCAATCACTACACTTTCAAGATTTTGGCACATACCAAATGCAGCCATTACAATACTTGTTACACCGTCCGGGACAACATATGAAGTTTCTTTTGAGCCTGCAGGATAACAAATAAGCTCTGTCTTATCTTTATTGAAAAGTACACCATTGTAACTTGTATAATATTCGTTGTTTTCATCAACAATTATGCTTTCAAGAGCAATACTCCAAGCAAATGCACCTATTCCGATGCTTGTAACACTTTCAGGTATTGTTATACTTGTAAGGCTATAACAATCCATAAATGCAATTTCACCGATGCTTTCTACACCATTTTCAATTATTACATTTTTAAGACTTGTACAAGCACCAAAAGCATCATAACCGATACTCTTAACGCTGCCAGGAATAGTTACACTGGTAATATTTTTACAAAGAGTAAACGCTTCATCTCCTATACCTGTTACACCATTTTCAATAACAACATTTTTGATCTCTAATGAATAACTAAAGCCATCATCTGATAAATAACCAAAGCTTTCATCAGCTATAGTACCTTCACCGCTGATAATAAGGTCGCCATTGCTGTATAATTCATATGTTACATTGTCACCATCTGCACCGCAGTTGCCACTATTAACAACAAAACTTTCATCGCAGTTGTCGCAATAACCGTTATTATTCACATCTTCGTGTGATGTACAGTTATAATGCATTTTCACACCTGAAAGTCCAGGATTATAACCACCGATTGTGATGTTATTCCATTCAGCCTTTGTACCACCATAGTATACATCATCAAGGTTTTGACAAGCAAAAGCATAATAGCCTATACTTGTTACACCAACAGGAATTGTAACACTTGTGAGGCTGTTACAACCCGCAAATGTATAGTCATTTATACTTGTCACACCATTAGGAATAGTTATTTCTGTAAGAGCTAAACAATGCTGAAATGCTCCGGCACTAATACTTGTTACATTGTTTCCCAGTGTTATATTTGTAAGAGCATAACAGCTATTAAATGCATAGTCACCTATAGTTGTAACACTATCCGGTATTTTTATACTCTCAATATACACACAATAATAAAACGCTCCAACGTCTATGCTAGTAACACCATTTGGTATCTCATATGAAGTTTCTTTAATTGCATTAGGAACAGCAATCAACTGTGACTTATCTTTATTAAACAACACACCATAACTATCATTTGAATAATATTCATTATTTTCATCAACAGATATATTTGTAAGATTTGTGCACTGAGCAACCACCGACTCACCTATACTTCTTACGCTTTCAGGAATTGTGAGACTTGTAAGTTTCATACAAGCATTAAACGCTCTATCAGCTATAGTCAATGTACCATTTTTGATAACATAATCACCCGAAATCGATGTTTGTGCTGTTATGAGATGATTTCCTATATAAAGCATATCGTTTTCCCAGTTGTCAGAGTTACTAGAATAAGCAGTATTATGAAATGCATTCAAGCCGATCGATATAACACTGTCAGAAATTGTAATCTCAGTAATACCATCACAGTTATAAAACATATAGCAACTTACAGTTGTCACACCTTCTTCAATAACAACGGTTTTGATGTCATCATTATCATAAAACGGTGATTCGTTACAACTATACTCATACATCGCACCTGTACCGCTGATAACAAGCTCACCGGTTTCACTGTTGTAGTTCCAATAAACATCGTCACCACATTGTCCTGTCGCAGCAATTTCTGCTGCACTTGCGTTCACACCAAGGCAAACCATAAAACATAGCATCACCAAAAATGAGAACAATAGATTGATTTTCTTTTTCATACTTTTTAACCTCCAATATATTTGTAACTCAATTATTAATATTTTTTAAAAAATGTCAATACAAAATGTCATGAACGGCATAAATTTCGGGTGAACGGTAAAAAAATTGAGATGTTGCACGCTACAACACCTCAATTTCGATTATTTTCTTGAAAACAACCTCTTGATTAACGAGATAACCTTGTTTATCGCTTCAAAAACAGTACCAAAAATATTTCTGACTATTCCGGGTTCTTCCTCGTCTGTTTCTGGGTTATTATTCTTGGCTAATACGGCAAATTTATAGTCAATATCATCAAATTCACCGCTAGCCAATACATCACAGAAATCTTCCATTGTAAGAGATATATATTCACCACTACCTGGCTCAATTTCTACAATCGCAAAAATCTTAGCGTTACTGACTTCTGACACCTCTCTGCCTTCCAGTGGGCTCAAGCTTGTATACTCGTAAATATAAAAATCTTCTGCTATCAATTTATTAAATGTAACGCTAACAAAGTTGTTGTCTGAGCCATAATACAAAGCGGATATTAAAGCCTTGAACTCACTTTCAGTCAGGCTTACCTCACCATTGATAACAGTTTTGTATGTATCGATTTTTATTTCATCGTCACCAATCACTTCTTCAACAAAGCTGAATGCTATATGTTTTATATTGGTGTCATACGAAGAATCTGCCTCGACGAAATATTTGATAGGTCTAACATTTCCTGATACGGCTTTGGATGCTAACCTTAAACTTGCATAGGATACTACTACACTTAAATTGCTACAACCTTTAAATGCTTCTCTCTCAACTTTAACATTTTCACCGTCAATTATTACATAGTTCAAATTATAAAAGTTTTCAAAAGCATTTGTACCGATTGCGGTTATGCCGTCAAAAATAATCTGATTAACCGAATCTCCATATTGCGACCAAGGATATTCAGAAGCACTGTCGAGGTTCGGTATTTTGTCTGAGCCTGATATAATAAGCACACCATCATCGAAATCGTAACTGATTTTTGCGAGCCACAATGCAGGTATGTTGCTTTTTTCAAAACTAAGTGCTTTTCCGCAGTTTTTGCAGATAACAATTTTATCGCATAAACCGTTTTTTGTATATGTAGGTTCTGTTATGTTTTCTTCTTTTATGATTGTATCAAAACCCTCTTCTTCATGTTCACATTCTGCATCAAAATTAAAACTAACACAATCAAGCTGTTCGTTACCTTTCATTATCTGTATGTTATTCCACTGTTCTTCTGTGCCACTGTAATAAACATATTTAAGTTCATTACAGGAAGCGAATGCATTCTCGCCAATGTACTCAACATTTTGGGGTATATTTATCACTCTCAATGATTGGCAATTTCTGAACGCCCAGAACTCAATACTTTTAACAGACTCCGGTATAGTTATTTCACTTAAATTAACGCAATTTTCAAATGCACTGTTACAAATAGCTGATAGTCGGCCTAAAAATTCCACTCTTTTTAAATTTTTACAATCCTGGAACAAACAAGAACCAAGAGAAGTTATGTTACCTTTTATAATAACCTCCTCGATATTGATACAATCTTCAAATGCATAATAATCAAAAGTTGCAACACTTTCAGGGACGATATATTTAGTTTCATCCTTGAAAACCGGATATCTGAGAAGTTCAGTTTTGTTTTTATTAAATAATACACCATCTTCAGCTGTGAATTTTTTATTATTTATATCAACCTCTATTGTCTTCAAATTATCGCATTCTGAAAACACACAACTGTCTATATCTGTTACACTAGCAGGAATATAAATGCTTTCAATACTTTTGCAACCCCAAAACGCCCCAAAACCAATAACACTGACATTTTCACCTATCGTAATACTTGTCGCAGAGTTGCAATAGTAAAATGCCTGATCATCTATGGTTGTAACGCTATCGGGTATTGTTATTCTAGTAAAGCTACTGCAACCACTGAATGCACAATCCCCTATGTACGTCACACTATCAGGTATTGTTACATCTGTTAATTCCGAGCAAGCCCAGAATGCCCTCTCACCTATACTTGTTACACTATCAGGAATTGTAACACTTGTCAGACTATAACAGTTGCTGAAAGTCCAATCTTCTATACTTACAATATTATCAGGGATTGTGATATTTTTGATATTTACGCAAGCCTGAAAAGCTTTAATTCCGATACTGGTAATACTATCAGGCAATGTTACATTTACAAGTTTACTATACCCATAAAAGGCTCCGGTTTCTATGGCGGTAACACCATCGGGAATAACATATGTGCTTACCTGACTTCCGGCAGGACAGGCAACAAGACGAGTCTTATCTTTATTAAACAGTACACCGTAACTATCACTTGAATAATATTTGTTATTTGCATCAACAGTTATGTTTGTAAGCATTGAGCAACCCAAAAATACTTGATGACCTATATTTGTCACGCTGTCAGAAATTGCTATATCTCTGAGGTTATTATGACAATACGCAAAGGCTCTATCGCCTATACTTGTTACACTGTCAGCAATTGTAACTTTTTTTAAATTATAACAGTACTCAAAAGCATAATTACCTATACTTGTAACGCCTTCTTCAATAACAACCTTTTCGATACCGCTGAAAGAAAGCGGTGAAAAACTAGATGAGTTGTCATAATCATACATATCACCAGTGCCGCTAATAACCAGCTCACTATTATCGTACAATTCCCAAGTTACATTATCGCCAACCGAACCACTTTCAACAACTTCCTTTGCATTTGCACTTAACCCAAAACAAAATATCAGGCTTGATATTACGATAAACGATAATAATAAACAAACTTTTCTTTTCATATTCGAACCTCCGATTTTTATAGTACAATTATTATCCTCTTTTGCAAAAAAGTCAATACCAAATGTAATGAACGGCTCAGATTTCGTATTAACGGATTGATTTATTGCTTTGTAAACATTATAATATTACCATTCATACAGAATATCAACCGCTCATACAAACACATATTGAATAAAAAAATGTTAAATGTTATACTTCAGATACATTAACAAGGAAGTGATATATATGAAAATTGCAATTTGCGAAGACGATACTTTAATGGCCGAGAACTTAAAAGATTCTATAAAAGATTTTTTAGATAGCAAGGAATTAACATATACAATTAAGTTATTTGATAGTGCTTCAAAATTTTATAGTTCTACAGAAACTTTCGATTTAGTTTTTCTCGACTACAAACTTCCTGATGCCAACGGAATGGACATTGCGAGAAATTTACGAAAAACCAATAAAAAAACTACTATAATTTTTACTACTTCATTTAGTGAATATGTTTTCGAAAGTTTTGAAGTTAATACATTTAGGTACTTGGTAAAACCTATAGCTAAAGAAGATATTAACAAAACTATGACCGCTTTTATTAATAACTTCGAACAATTCTCAAAAATAGATATTCCAACTATCGGCGGTGAAACTGTATTTGTAAGTCTCCCCGAAATTATGTATATAGAATCCAGCGGAAGATACACGACAGTGAGACTAAATAGCACAAGTTATATTTCAAACAAAACATTAACTGCTTTCCAATCTGAAATCAACAGCTTTAAATTTTACAGAACTCACAGAACATTTTTAGTAAACATGAAATATATAGCTGAAATCCACGGCAGTACAATTATATTAACCAATGGCGAAAAAGCAACTATCAGTCGACGAAATCTGAATACATTTAATAATGCATTCTTTAACTATTTAAAATTCAGTGATTTATAAGGAGATTATTTATGACGCTTGTAAATATCGGAAATATTATCGGCATATTTCTTAGAGATGTGATGATGATAATAAATTATCTTGTTTTCGGAAAATATCTCCTTAAAGGTAACCTTAGAAAAGATCCTACACGTATCGGCATTTTAACATTTGCATTAGCAATCATAGCGATTTCGGGTGAACTTTATTTAGCACCTTGGGATAATGGAGATTATGGTTTCGTAACCATCTTTTCAACAATTATGTATATCGTTGCAATGTTTACATTATCAAAAGATGTACCTAAATGGCAATTTGTATTCTTGGCTTTTTGTTATACCGGCTTAGTGGATATGACTTATACATATTTTGAAAAATTTCTACCCGAAGAACATTACATTGAATGTCTTGTATACATTATTATTTATCTGCTTATAACTGCTTTCATATTATTTTCAGTTAAGAAATCCCCTACCAATATATTTCCTGAAGTAATTTCAACTATCCCAAATTGGATGTTTTGGGCCCTTTTAATGTTCTGTTTTGCCAGATATTATAACGAAGCCGGTGACTGGCAAACGGTATCCCAAATTCTCACAGCTATCTCTGCTGTCGGTATTGTGTGTTGCGTTATTTATTTTATGTATAAAATTTTCAGTCTCACATACAATCAAAATGAAATTCTAAAACAGATGCACGACCAAAAAGAGTACTCTGAAAAGATGCTCAAGAACGATGAGAGCCTTCGTCAGTTCCGTCATGACTATCGTAATCATATGATAGTTATTAACGCTTTACTTGAAAGTGGCAATACAGACAGAGCTCGTGAATACCTTAACAATCTGAACAGTAATATTAACTCCACACTGTCGAAAATTTCTACCGGCAACTTTATAAGCGATGCACTGATAAATAACAAAGCTATTGTTGCTGCTGAACAAGGTATCTCTATTAATTTTTCAGGTCAGGTTGTCTCTTCAGGTATAGCCGATGAAGACCTGTGCACCATATTAGCCAACACTTTAGACAATGCCATCGAAGCTACTAAAAAGCTCAGTAGCAACAAAACAATTCACATTGACGCTACTCTAAGAAATGGATATTTTCTTTTGAATGTTTCAAACCCAGTTGAAAATGAAATTAAAATTAGAAAAGACGGCACCATCAAAACATCAAAAAAGAATCAAAATGAGCATGGATTTGGAATTAAGAGTGTGCAAAAAACTGCAAAGAAATATGATGGTACCGTTTCAGTAACCTATGAAAATAAAATTTTCTCTATCAATATTATGTTGAAGCCTGTTGGTATAAAAGAATAAATATTCACCTTATTTGTCCTATGAGCATTAAACAGAAAGAACTCCGCCCTCACTACAAGGGCAGAGTTCT
>JAZQZO010000369.1:0-2073 GCA_045634065.1 Acutalibacteraceae bacterium | reverse complement strand
ATCGGTGTACTGCTTAAGTGTGTTCGAACGTGAAATTCCGATGAAATGGTAACCGCCTATTACTCTGTGAAAATCAGTTTCCTGACCTGTTATACCCTTAAACACCTTGAGGCTGTTGCTTGAAAATGTATAACTGTCGTGAGCTTTTGAAACAACCGCCAGACGCTCAGTTCCCTCGCGAATTTCGTTGTCGGTTATAGCGGCAAAAGCGTAAAATGAATCTCTGAAACCATTGTCAGTGATATCACCTGAAAAAACCACTGCGTCTAAATTTTTGTAATCCTCATCAGCTTCACTTATAGCATAAGCATTTTTCAGCATAGCAGAAAGTCTTCTGCAGCCTGTGTCACCAAGAGTCTGTATGTGAGTATCACTGGTAGCAACAAAGCGCATAACCGGGATGAAATCATCCTGCGCCATTTCGGGAATAGGAGCTACAAAAGAGGGACTGATAAGCGAAGCGAAAAAGGTGAATAAACTAAGAATGAGACTTATTAAATATGTTACAATGTTCATATATGTTTCTCCTTTATTACTTGATATATTATTATTTAAGCTTCGTCTGCTGCTTTCCAACAGAACAGCTCTATTAATTTATATCCAATAAAACAACATTTTCTTCTGCACCAGAAAAGATGCTTGTCACCTGATGACACATCTTAAAAACATCCAAGCCTTCGGACTTGGATGTTTTTGCATACAACTCATTTCAGAGTTTAACATTCAATAGAGTTGATTATTCAATTTCTGCAAGTCTTGTTTTGAACTCTTCGATCTTTTCCTTTGAGTACATCTTTGAAAGAACAGCCATAGCCATATTAGGTGTGAAACCAAGTGAAAGAGCAAGGCTCTTCATAGGATGGTTAACGATTTCAGGGCAGAGATCTTCTACGATTTCCATAACCTGAGGGTCCTTCATAAGTACGCTGAATTTTGTGTCGAATGAATACTTTGCCATAATTTTTTATCTCCTTTAAAATTAATTTATATTATTTAGCAAGTTCAATGCCTTTTTCAAGAGCCTTCATATTCATCTCAAGAATTTCGGGCTTCTTTGCTTTGAATTTTTCTTCAAGACTCTTAACGAAAACAGCCTTGTTTACAATATCAGTTGCACCTATTAATGCACCGATAAGCACAATATTGGCAACCTTTACATTACCGAGTTCAAGAGCGATATCATCAACAGGCACACTGAGAACTTTTACATCGTCTCTGATCTCTTCGTTTTTGATACGGCTTGAATTAAGCACTAACAGTCCGCCTGGCTTAAGGTCATCTTCAAACTTTCTGTAAGCCTGCTCATTCATACATATAAGGTTATCGCACTTCTTTGTCAGAGGTGAAATAATCTCTCCGTCGCTGATGATAACAGTACACTTGGCACTGCCGCCACGCTGTTCGGGTCCGTATTCGGGAAGGTATGTAGCGTGTTTGGCTTCATCGATACCTGCGTGAGCGAGCATAATGCCTGCACTCATAATACCCTGACCGCCTGAGCCGGAAAATACAAAAGACTGTTTCATTATTTTTCCGCCTCCTTATCTTTGAAAATGCCGGGTGTGAAATAGGGAATAGTATTCTCATTCATATATGTGAGAGTATCAAGTGGATTCATACCCCAGTTTGTGGGACAGTTTGTAAGCAGTTCGATGAAAGTGAAGCCTTCACCGCTAAGCTGTTTTTCAAAAGCCTTCTTAATACCTCTCTTTGCGTCCATAACACCCTTGGGAGTGTTGAGAGCATATCTTGCAACGAAAACAGGGGCCTCAAGAACCGATATAAGCTCGCACATTTTCATCGGGTATCCTGTCGTAAGGGCATCACGGCCGAAACGTGTTGTAGTTGACTTCTGACCTAAAAGTGTTGTAGGAGCCATCTGACCGCCTGTCATACCGTAGGTCTGATTGTTTGCAAAAATAACGGTGAAGTTCTCACCTCTGTTAGCCGCTGACATAATCTCAGCAAGACCGATTGCTGCAAGGTCGCCATCACCCTGGTAGGTGAAAACAAGTCTATGGGGAAGGCTACGCTTGATACCTGTAGCAACAGCAGGAGCTCTGCCGTGAGCTG
>JAZQZO010000368.1:0-2795 GCA_045634065.1 Acutalibacteraceae bacterium | reverse complement strand
GGATAAATTCCCACTTTAAGCTCCTGATCTGTTAAGTTTTCTACATAGATCCAGGTATGACCCATTCCGTGGATATCTGATTTATCATAGAACACGTAAAGATTAGCAACAATTTCATTGTCCTGCAAGGGTTTGCTTTCTTCAGGCTGTGTGGGTTCTTCGTCCGGTACGGTTGTATTCTCATCAGGCACAGTAGTTTCATCTTTCGGGGCAGTTGTGTCATCATCAGGTACAACGACTTCATCATCAGGTGCAATTTCCTCTTCAGGGGTAGTTACTTGTTCTTGCTGAGTCGTTTCTTCAAAGGTTATATCTGCATCGGTTGCAAAAACATAGGGCACAGCTGTAACGCAGATAATCATTGCAAGGATAAGACTCAATACCTTCTTAGTCACTGCCATATTATAACTCTTCCTTTCAAACTCAAATTAATCATATTCTTCCAAGACTCTTTAGGGTTGCAGGCTTTAGATAACCGTTTGCACCTGAACCAACCTGTCTGAATGCCTTATCCATAGTAACACCTTTCATTACTACTCCTCGCTGATAGCCTTTCATCTTAATCTGAAGAGTACCAAGAGGTGGCCAAATAAGATGAATAAGTTTCTTGTCACTGCTGCAACCTGCATTCCATATTCTGAAAGCATAATACATACAATTAAATATAGGATCCCAGTGATTAGGTATGCTTATAAGTGTATCAGATACATCCTTGACCTTTTTGGCTGTAAGCTGATCTTTCAGACAGATCTGATTTTTCATACCGTACACAGTCTGAGTATAAGCCTCTACATTATAATATAGACCAAAACCGTCTTTTCTGGCAAATATACCAATCGATACACCCTCGTAAGCGGGAACTGTATAGTAGCCTACTTTCATAGGTTTGTCTGTCAGATTTTCCAGATAAACCCACATATGGCCTACGGGGTGTATATCTGTTTCCATAACAAAGATATAGTAGTTAGCAACTATTTTATTGTCTGCGCTTTGAGCACCGTCAACAGCAAACCCCATAGACGACATAGAAAAACTCATAATTAAAACCAAAATTAAACTTAATATCTTTTTAGCTGTTTTCATATAAATCATATTCCTCCCTGTTTATTACACTATAAGTTTATACCTGCCGGACTTTTATGTCAACACTCTTTGATAATATATTTATAAGCAACTTTTTTGCCGGTTAGTTGCTTGCAAAGAACCGCTTATTTATACGGGTACCAACAACTCTTGCCTTTTAATTAAAGCTATGCTATTATTATTTAAAACAAGCCAAAGGATGTATATATTAATGAAAAGTAATATTATTCTAATCGGTATGCCTGCTGCAGGCAAAAGCACCATCGGTGTTCTTCTGGCAAAAACTATGCTTAAAAGTTTTATCGATACTGACCTTTTAATACAAAGCAAGTACGGCTCGGGGCTTTGCAATATAATAGAAAAAGAGGGCACCGATGCTTTCCTTAAAATTGAAAATGATATCATCTGCTCACAAGAGTACCACTCAAGTGTTGTAGCAACGGGCGGAAGCGCAATTTACGGCGAAGAAGCTATGGCACACCTGAAAAAAGACGGCGTTATTGTTTATCTGGATATTAGTCTCAGTGAAATCGAAAAGCGCATCGGCAACATCACCACCAGAGGTGTAGCTATGAAAAATGGCACAACTCTAGCCGACCTTTATAAAGAGAGAACCCCTCTATATAATAAGTATGCGGATATCACTGTTAGTTGTCAGGAACAGACAGCCGAAGAAACCGTAACAAAAATAGTAGAAAAATTAAAAGTGAAGAGTGAGGACTGAGAAGTTGTGAGTGCGAAAGCACACCCCTCTTCAAATCTTTTACGCAAATCAATCTTCATTAAGCGAAAACCATTACGATTATAACAGCAGGTCACTACTAACTTGTAATGACCTGCTGTTTTTTTGAAAAATCCCATAAAAGTTAAAAACACCCGGGGAGAAAACCGAGTGCTTTTAAAAGGAGAAAATATGAAGAAAACATTATAGTGGAGTAAGCATTTTAAGTCGAGAACTTTTCGTTCTCAGTGGTACTCTCTCTTGAGTACGTGCATATAATACACTATCAAAAACAAAAAATCAAGTGTTTTTTTACAAAAAAATCCCAAAAATTATCGTTTCTACCCTTTAGTCAAAATGCGAGAACTTCAAGAAAAGTTTTTGTGCAAAATAACGAAAAATATATTTGATTCCCCCGTTAAAGTTGATATTGACATAATGGCAGTAATTTTGATATAATATTTAGCGAATTTATTACTCTACAATAGGAGGGTTATTTATGCCCCACTTTATTCCCGAGGATTATGTACCTCACCTGTCACTTCGTGACACAGAAATTGCTATCAAAAAGGTAAAAGACTTCTTCGAAAGAGATTTGGCTATTGAACTCAATCTCACAAGAGTTTCAGCACCTTTATTCGTTGACACAGAAAGTGGTCTTAACGACAACCTCAACGGTACAGAAAGACCTGTATCATTTGATATATTCAGCGGTAAAAATTTTGAGATTGTTCACTCTCTTGCAAAGTGGAAGCGCTTCGCTCTTAAGATGTACGGGTTCGGTGAGGGCGAGGGTCTTTACACCGATATGAATGCTCTTCGTCGCGATGAGGACACCGACAACATCCACTCTATCTTCGTTGACCAGTGGGACTGGGAAAAGATTATCAGCAAGCAGGACAGAACAGAATATACTCTTAAAAAGACAGTAAAGCTTATCTATGCGGCGCTTCGCCACACCGAATATTACATCACCAAAGAGTACAACTTT
>JAZQZO010000367.1:0-1633 GCA_045634065.1 Acutalibacteraceae bacterium | reverse complement strand
TTTCTTTTGTCAACCTTGATTCCGAAATCAGCAGCAAGCTTTTCTGCGATTTCCTTACTGGTTACAGAGCCGAAAAGCTTACCGTTCTGACCTGCTTTAGCTGTAATAACAATAGTCTTGCCTGAAATTCTTTCAGCGTTCTTTTTAGCTTCAGCAGTTTCTGTGTCAATTTTATATTTTGCAGCCTGCTCACGGTTTTTAAGTTCTGTCATATTCTGAGCATTTGCTTCAACTGCAAGATTTTTAGGGAAAAGGAAGTTTCTTGCATAGCCGTCTGAAGCGTTAACAAGTTCACCTTTCTTACCTAAGCCTTTTACATCCTGTTTTAATACTACTTTCATATATTTAACCTCCGTTATAAATTACTGTAATATTCATCAATTGCTTTTTTAAGCATTTCAATTGCTTGTTCGTGGTCAGCATCTGCAATCTGGCAAGCTGACATAGTCTGATGACCGCCACCGCCAAACGCTTCCATAATAAGCTGAACGTTTATCTCGCCGTAGCTTCTTGCTGAAATGTTAATGCCGTCACCGCTTTCATAAAGCACAAAAGAAGCCTTGACACCTTCAATATTAAGCATCTCATCTGCAGCCTGTGAAGTTACAAGACGGATATTATCAATTTTTTCCTGAACACAAGATATAGCACAATCAGAATAAGTTTCAGCGTTATCAATAATTGCATTTCTCGATCTGAAAATATCCATATCGTTTGAGAACAGCTTCTTGCAGTCGACTGTACTCGCACCTCTTGAGCGAAGATAAGCAGCAGCTTCAAAGGTACGAACACCTGCTCTTAAAATAAAGTTTCTTGTATCCAGAACGATACCTGCAAGAAGAGCGAGAGCTGATATCTTATCGAGGACAGGCTTTGCATCCACATACTGTGCTATCTCCGTTATCATTTCCGAAGCTGAAGATGAGTTGGGCATATGATAAAACATAACCGTATCTTCAATGAAATCCACGCTTTTTCTGTGGTGGTCAATAACCATAACCTTGTCGGTTTTGTCGAGAAGCTCGGGGCAGTCTGTGAAGTCCTGTTTATGAGTATCAACTACAATTACAAGGGTGTTTCTACCTACTCGGTTCAGTGCTTCGTCAGGAGAAATCACTATGCCCTCGCCTTTTTCCTGAATGAAAGTACTGATGAGAGGAAGTGCAAGAGTGTTCCTGACATTGACAACTATATTTGCCTGCTTGCCGAAATGCTCGGCAATACACTGCATACCTACAGCACCGCCAAATGCATCGAAATCTGAAAATCTGTGACCGACTATGAGTACGTTATCACTGTCGCAGATGATTTCGGAAATAGTCTTTGACAGAAGTCTTGTTCTGACCTTATTCTTTCTCTCGTGACCGGAAGTAACACCGCCGTAGAACTTATACTGCGTACCCTCTTTTATTGCAACCTGGTCTCCGCCGCGGCTCTGAGCCATATCAAGAGCCTGTTTAGCCGAGTTGTTACACTCGTTCATATTGCTCTCGTGTCCCACACCTATTGAAAGTGTAAGGTCTGTGCTTCTGCCGTCATAGGTCAGCTCGCGGATTTTATCAAGAATGTTGAATTTATCGTTGACCATTCTCTGATAAGCTCTTTCCTCACGGAAAACCATCATACGGCTGCT
>JAZQZO010000366.1:0-3313 GCA_045634065.1 Acutalibacteraceae bacterium | reverse complement strand
TTATTACTGCAGTTCTTTTACTGTGTCGGCATCGCCTTATCTTCCCGGGCCGCTTCCAGCCAAGTATTGTCAGCACTGATGAGCTTAACTACCGTGTTCGGGATGGGAACGGGTGGACCCTCATCGCTAAAAACACCGACTACGTTTGCGCTTTATTACGCTCTCGTCTTAATCAGTGAGGTTATTATATACGAACAAAAAGCTTTTGTCAATAGCTTTTTTAAAATTTTTTCGATTTTTTTTAAATTTTTTCTTAGTACGGGGAAATCAGGCGGTTTTTGTGCAGTTTGTATGTGAATGGATAAGAAAATTCATCGCTTTTATTTTGATTTTGGCAAAATGCATAGAAAGTGACTTTTATCATAAGTAAAAAAAATGCCTCCTGTAACGAGGAGGCAGGTAATATAATACTTAAAACAGATTTCATACCGATTTCACTTAAATCATTTAATATCAGTCTGTGAAGATGCCTTCTGCACACGATGTATCCGCGTATTGTGTTACACCGCTGTCGGTTGTCTCCGAGGTAGGAACGGATGTAGCAGAGTCAACAACCTCTGCATAATCTTCAGAAGCATCAACCGAGGGAATCACATAGTCCTCTTCGTAATAAGGGAATGTGTCTGTTGCTGTCTGAACAGGCGGTTCACGCAGTGGCATAAAACTCATATAAGTGATAATGCATATAAGCACTAGTATAGCTAAAGGCACAACAAGAATACTTCTTGCCATTCGTCTCCATTTTAGAAATTCCACTTCTTCAAAGGGACACATATTAACCATACTCATAAATTTCAGGTGCGACGAAAGGATTATTATTGCACCGACTATGGCCGAGCAAACGGCTGAGCCGACTATGGCATATAGTTCAAAATTATGTAAGCCGATTTTGTGTTCAATTAGCTGAATAACAGTCCAAGACACTGCCCACAGAATAATAGTAACGAATATGGCAATTACATTTGTCAGCTTCATTTTGCTGAAAGCATTGTGTAGTCTGATTCTTGAATATCGGGCAAACTCGTTATCTTTTGTCAGTGGCTCACAGCCGAAGCTGATATCGTTGTTATTTTTTTCTTCTTCTGAAGAGCTTTCTTCGACGGGTGCTTCAGTTATATTTTTATCATACTCAGGCTCTTTTCTTTCACCCTTGAGTATCTCATCACAAGTCACACCGAAGAACTCTGCAAGCACGGGTATCACACTTATGTCAGGTGAATATTTATCACATTCCCAATGACTTACAGTTTTATCTGATACGTTAAGATAGTCCGCAAGCTCTTTCTGTGTGATGCCTTTTTCTTTTCTGAGTTCAGAGAGGAAACTGCCTATTGATTTGTTTGTCATAATAATCGCTCCTTTTGGCTTTTGTTGTGACTTCATTATATCGGCAGAGTTCTGAAAACGCCACTCAGCAAACCTTGAAATCACTCTCGGTTTGCGAGAGTAGCTTATAAATCAATAATAAGTTCAACCGGGCAGTGGTCTGAGCCGAAAATCTCAGGGTGAATTTTTGAGTCAATGATTTTATCTTTAATATAGTCGGAGACAACGAAGTAGTCGATGCGCCAACCTGCATTCTTTGCGCGAGCCTGGAAACGGTAGCTCCACCAGGAGTACGCACCCTCGACATCGGGGTAAAGGTGGCGGAATGAGTCAGTGAAACCTGCATCGAGCAATTGTGAAAATTTTTCACGCTCTTCGTCTGAGAAGCCTGCGTTGCCGCGGTTGGTTTTGGGATTCTTAAGGTCAATCTCATTGTGAGCGACATTGAGGTCTCCGCAATAAACTACAGGCTTGTTGGCGCTCAGGGATGAGAGATATTCTCTCAGGTCGTCTTCCCACTTCATACGGTAGTCGATACGCTTAAGACCGTCCTGAGCGTTGGGAGTGTAACAGCCCACAAAATAGAAGTTCTCGAATTCAAGAGTGATAAGTCTGCCTTCCGTGTCGTGCTCGGCTTTGTCCATACCGAGAAAAACAGAGATAGGCTCTTCTTTGGTTAAAACCGCAGTACCCGAATAGCCTTTCTTTTCGGCATAGTTCCAATACTGGTGATAACCGGGCAAGTCAAGGTCAATCTGACCTGCCTGAAGCTTGGTCTCCTGCAGACAGAATATATCGGCGTCAAGAGCATTAAATGATTCGATAAAACCTTTCTGTACGCAGGCTCTTATGCCGTTGACGTTCCACGAAACAAATTTTTTCATAAGTTTTCTCCTTGTGAAATTCTTGATATTTTCTTGTGATTGTGTAATCTATGAGAACAATATTAGCACAAATTGTAAATTTTTACAATAGATTTGTTTCTTCGGTTGACAGACAGACACATTTCCACTATAATGTAGAATACTCATAATAGGATATTATGCCCTATTATAGTATTATATATTTTTGATTTCAACCCAAATATATTATATAAACTTTACGAAACGAGGTAACAAAAATGAAGAAGAGAGTACTTAGCCTTATCTTGTGTGCATTGATGCTCGTGTCATCGGTACCGCTTAGTCCCTTGGCGGATATATTTACAATCGAGGCTTTTGCAGGAGACGTGTCAGAACTCCGGAAGGTCTATGAAAGTGTGCCCGCTGAGTCTGAATGGGATCGCTATATTGATACAAGTACCCTTGAGGCTTACTACAAGAGTGCCAAGTGGATGCTTGCTGCGCCGACCTTCTATTCTCAGTCTGACATTGATGAGCTTACGGAAGACCTTCGCGGTGCTATTGCAAATCTCAAGCTCCACACTCAGAGCATTGTTATTTCTTCTTCGGCTCTCAGTCTCGAAATAGGCAAAACAGAAACTCTCAAAGTTACACTCAACCCTGAAGACGCTGCTGACCCCGTTACCTGGTCATCAAGCAATTCGGCTTATGTCAGCGTTGAAAAGATAAGTGACCTTGAAGCTCGAATCACCGTAAACAAATACACAACTTCCAAGGTGACAATCACAGCAACATCAAACGGTAAGGTTGCCAATTGCACAGTTACAGTTCTTAACCCTCTGGGCGAAGTGAGACTTTCAGCAGGAAGCATAACTCTATATGAGAATCAGAGTGAAAAACTTATTGCTACTGCAGTTGGTCTTGATACAGGCGCATCACCTACAGGCGATATTTTCTACACCTGGTCTACTAACAAGTCTTCTGTTGCATCCGTTACCGATGACGGTGAGGTTTTCGGTGTATCCCAGGGTACTGCTACTATCACAGTAACCGCAACTGACGGAAAGGGTAACACTGCAAAAGCAACCTGTAAGGTTACCGTCAAGAAGACAACAAAGGTCAGCAGCATCAAGGTTGACAAGTCA
>JAZQZO010000365.1:0-1668 GCA_045634065.1 Acutalibacteraceae bacterium | reverse complement strand
TTGCAGGTACAGAAGCTGAATTTGCGGTGCTTATGAACTTTAAAGCTGAAGAATTAGGTATGAAAAATACTAATTTTGTAACCGCTTCAGGTCTTGATGCTGAGGGTCACTATTCAACGGCTTATGATATGGCAGTACTTGCATCGTACGCTGTTAAAAATCCGATTTTCAGAAGGATATGCTCAAGTGAGCAGTATACGGCATCATATATCACGCCTGAAATTACGGAAACGTACGCAAATCATAACAAGCTTCTTAAAATGTACGACGGTGTTTTTGGAGTTAAAACAGGCTTTACTAAAAAGAGCGGAAGGTGCCTTGTGAGTGCTTGCCAAAGAAACGGTACAACACTTATAGCAGTAACCCTGAATGCTCCTGATGATTGGAAAGACCATATAAAGCTTTATGATTATTGCTTCGGGCATTCAGAAAAAAATAATGTAGATATTTATTTTCCTGAGTATTTAAAAATTTACGGCGCTGAGTGTGAATGGCTGGAGATTGCTTGTGATGAAATATCGGTCAGCGCAGCATGCAGCGACAAGATTTCTTATACTGTGCTCCTTCCTGAATTCGTCTACGCACCAATCAAAAAAGGTGATTGCATCGGTAAGATTATTCTGCTTATTGACGGCGAAAAATACAAAGAGACAGATTTGAAGGCAAACTCGGATATCGGGTTAGCTGACAGTGATAACAAACTTAATTATACATTTTTTTATAAACTTAAATATTTTTTCGATAATATAGTGAAAGGATGAATTAAAATGACAGACGGTAAAGTCAGGCTTCAGAAATTCCTTGCGGAAAGCGGTGTTGCATCCCGAAGAAAGAGTGAGGAGCTTATAGAATCGGGTAAAGTTAAGGTTAACGGACATGTAGCATCCATCGGTGATAAAGTTAATCCTAAAAAGGATACAGTAACTGTTAACGGTAAAAAAATCATCAAGCAGAAGGACAATACCTATATCGTACTCCACAAGCCCCGTGGATTCATAACAACTATGAGCGATGAAATGGACAGAAAATGTGTTGCTGAGCTCATAAAGGATGTTAAGGTAAGAGTTTTCCCGGTCGGCAGACTCGACAGAGATTCCGAAGGCATGCTTATTTTCACTAATGATGGTGAATTTGCAAATGCACTTACTCATCCGACAAAGCATGTGCCTAAGACATACAGAGTTACCGTGCGTCCCTCAATTTCTGAAGAACAGCTTACAGCACTTACCGAGGGAATTATCATCGACGACAGAAAGACTGCTCCCGCTGAAGTGCACGTTGTAACTAAAGAAGAAAACAGGGTTGTTCTTGAAATAATCCTTTACGAAGGACGCAACAGACAGATAAGAAAGATGTGCGAAGAAGTCGGACTTGAGGTTGCGAGATTAAAAAGAACAGCTATCGGCTCAATCAAGGTCGGTATGCTCAAGCAGGGAGCATGGCGTCATCTTACGGATGATGAGGTAAGAAAGCTTATGATAGCTGCAGGTATGGAGCGTAAGAAGAAATAATATGATTTATTTTAAGCATACAACAATTGACAGTGACGGAAAGCAAATCCGATTTGAAGCTCTGTCCGAGGATAAAATTATCGGCACTTGTTTACTTTCTTTAGAAACGGATGATGCTGAAATAACCGAAATAAGCTACGAAGACGGCGATGCATAT
>JAZQZO010000364.1:0-3105 GCA_045634065.1 Acutalibacteraceae bacterium | reverse complement strand
TAACTATATCCATTTTTACGGGAGGTAAAAATAATGAATGATAAAATAAATCCGATTGCCCCTGAGCTCCTTGAAAAAATGAGCCAGAAAATCGAAAGAAAGAGCTATATTAACCACGAAGATTTTTGGAAATACGGCGTTAAAAGAGGTCTTAGAAACCCTGACGGCACAGGCGTTATGGCCGGTCTCACCAACATATGCAGTGTTGAAGGTTATTATATGGAAGACGGTGAAAGAGTACCCAAGCACGGTGTGCTCAAGTATAGAGGCATCAACATCAACGACATCATCGAAGCCTGTGAGAAAGAAGACCGTTTCGGCTTTGAAGAAGTTGCATATCTTCTCCTTTTTGGTACCCTGCCGACATTAGAACAGGTAGAGATTTTTAAAGACACAATCGGTACCTGCCGTTTTCTTCCCGAAACTTTCATTGAAGACGTGCTTATGAAAAACGCTTCAATAGATGTTATGAATAAGCTTGCCAGATGCATTCTCACATCTTATTCATTCGACGAAAATCCCGACGATATATCAATCGAAAACGTACTTCGCCAGTCGGTGCAGATTATGGCACAGCTTCCCGTTATGATGTGTTATTCATATCAGGTTAAGCGTAAGAAGTTTTACAATAAGAGTATGTATATCCACCCTGAAAAGAAGGAGCTTTCAACAGCAGAAACTATTCTTCGTTCACTCAGAGCAGACAGAAAATACACTGATGAAGAGGCAAAACTTCTTGATATCTGCCTTATTCTTCACGCTGAGCACGGTGGCGGTAACAACTCAACCTTTACAAACAGAGTTCTTACTTCAAGCGGTACTGACACATATTCTGCTTTTGCAGGTGCTATCGGTTCACTTAAAGGCTCACGTCACGGCGGTGCAAACATTAAGGTAAGCCGTATGCTTGACGAAATCAGAGAGAATGTCAGCGACCCCACCAATGAAGAAGAAATTGCAGCTTACCTTGAAAAGATTATCAGAAAACAGGCAGGCGACGGCAGCGGTCTTGTTTACGGTATGGGCCACGCTGTTTACACACTTTCTGACCCGAGAGCAGTTATCTTAAAGAGAAAAGCAAAGGAATTCGCATATAAATACGGCTATGAAAAAGAATTTGAGCTTATCAATAATATCGAAAAGCTCACTCCCGAAGTTTTCAGAAAAGTCAAGGGCAAGAACAAGATTATGTGTGCAAACGTTGACCTTTACTCAGGTCTTATCTATAAGATGCTGAGAATCCCCGGTGATTTATATACACCTATCTTTGCAGTTGCAAGAATAGTCGGTTGGTCAGCACACAGACTTGAAGAGCTTATCTCAGGCGGCAGAATCATCAGACCTGCTTACAAGAATATTGCGCTTCCCAAGAAGTATGTGCCTATTGACGAGAGAATCGAAAACTTCAAGTCAAGCAGTGAATACATACCCTCAGACCAGAGAATTTACGGTAAGGAGGAATAATGATGAGTTCAGAAAATAAAAATTCTTCAATTAAAGGTTCAAATAACAATTTGAAAATATCTTCTTGTATTGGTGTGTTTGCCGTTGCTGTTATTGCGGGCGTGGTTATGCGCTTTATTCAGATGTCAAAGTTCATTGACCCTGAAACAGGCTTTTACACAGGCGGCGGAGCGTTAAATATAATTTTTTATGCTGTTATTGCAGTTGCACTTCTTGCTTTTTGTGCAGTGAGCTTTTTCAGTGCTGATGTAAAAAAACTTGAAATCGGTAACGACAGCCACAAACTTGCAGGCATTGGCACAAGATTATTCGCTATATCCCTTTTATGGGACTCTTTCTACAGCTTTTTTGCGGGTATATACAGTGCAGGTTCTTCAACCGCAGGTTATACAGGAATTATGAAAAGCGGTACTTTACCCCTTATTCTTCAGAGCGTATTCGCTTTGCTTTCTGCTGTCTACTTCTTTATCCTCGCTTCAGATTTCTCAAAAGGTACAGCAAAAGCATATAAGAGAAAAATCCTGGCAACAGCTCCCGTTTGCTGGGCAGGTGCAAGACTCATTTTCAGATTCCTCAGACAAATCAGCTTTGTTCAGGTTTCGGATTTGCTTCTTGAACTTGTTATGATTGCTTTTATGGTGATGTTCTTTATGGCACTGGCACAGACAGCTTCAGGTGTCTACAGAGATACATTCAGGTGGAGAATACCTGCTTTCGGTTTGTCTGCTGCACTCATCGGCGCTGTTTTAAACGTACCCCGACTTGTATTCACTTTTATAAACGGTTCACTTATTAACAGTGACCACACTTTCTCTTTGGCAGATTTTATATTCGTGATATTTATTCTCACTTTAATGTCAAAGATAAAAGAAGATGCTCAGCGACCCTCAGTTTCGGCAGAGTACGAAGACAAAGCTGAATAACAGCATCTAATCGGAGATTATAGATGTTTTTGGAAAATCTTATTACTGCGGCCACCAATGTCGGTGTGCTGTATATTATAGTTGCTGTAGGTTATATCTGCGATAAGGCAGGTGTTTACACCGAAGAAACTGCAAGAAAAACCGTAAACTTTCTGCTTTATTTTGTGGCTTCCTGCACTCTTATAAATTCTTTTATCAAGATTGAAGCTACTCCTGATACTGTGGGCAAGTTTTTCACGGCATTTGCTGTTTCAATTGCAACTCACACAATCGCAATTCTTCTCAATACTCTGACTTTCAGAAATAAGACAGATGGGAGAAGTGCAGTTTATAAATTCGCGAGTATTTACGGTAATGTTGCCTTTATGGCTTTGCCTCTTGCTCAGGCTGTTTTAGGTGATGAGGGTGTACTCTACTGCGCAGGCGGTGCGGTTGTCTTTAACCTTTTCACTTTCACCCACGGTGTGAAACTTATGGGCAAAGAGGGGACTAAGCTCAGTGCTAAGAAGCTGCTTATCAACCCCGGCGTTATTGCTGTTGTTATAGGTCTTCCCATTTTCCTTTCAGGTTTGGAGCTTCCTTACATTATCACAAGACCTGTTGAGATGCTGGCTGACCTTAACACCCCCGTAGCTATGCTTGTCTTTGGCACATATCTTTCAAGAACTGATCTTAAGACAATGCTTTTGGATAAGAAAATCTATGCTGTGGCGGTTAT
>JAZQZO010000363.1:0-1712 GCA_045634065.1 Acutalibacteraceae bacterium | reverse complement strand
AGAGCCACAGCCTGAAGCACGTTTATAGTCTGAGCAATGTTTGCCATTTTGATTCTGTCAGAGTGCTTGTTGAAAATATTAAGGGTAAGACCTGCAACAATAGCATCTCTCATAGTGTTCTGCTGATAAAGGAAGCCGGGATTTGTACCCTCTTCAACATCGTACCAGGTACCCCATTCGTCAACTATCATAGCGATTCTCTTGTCAGGGTCGTAGCGATTCATAATATCACCGTGACGGCGTACGAGCTCTTCCATTTTGTAAGCTTTTTCGATGGTAGTATAGTACTCATCTTTGGTGAAGGTGAGGGCTTTACCTTTATTTCCCCAATCACCGGGGAGAGTGTAATAATGGAGAGATAAACCATTCATACGACCTGCTGCTTTTCTCATAAGTACATCTGTCCAGTTGTAGTCGAAAGCATTTGCACCGCAGGCAATTCTGAAAATGCGGTTGTTGCTGTCATAATCACGGACATATGTTTCATAGCGTCTGTACTGGTCAGCATAAAACGCAGGGTGCATATTACCTCCACAGCCCCAGTTTTCGTTACCAACACCGAAATATTTTACTTTCCAAGGTTTCTCCCTGCCATTAGCCTTACGAAGATCAGCCATAGGAGATACACCGTCAAAGGTCATATATTCAACCCATTCGCTCATTTCCTGAACTGTGCCTGAGCCAACATTGCCGTTGACATAAGCTTCACAGCCGAGCTGTTCACAAAGTTCAAAAAACTCGTGAGTACCGAAGCTGTTGTCTTCAACAACACCGCCCCAATGGGTGTTAATCATCTTTTTTCTGCTTTCTTTTGGGCCGATGCCGTCTTTCCAATGGTACTCATCAGCAAAGAAACCGCCGGGCCAACGCAGTACGGGAATGCCCATATCCTTGAGAGCATCAACAACATCTTTTCTCATACCATTGACATTAGGGATAGGGGAGTCCTCACCGACATAAAGCCCCTCGTAAATACATCTGCCGAGATGCTCCGAAAAATGGCCGTAAATCTCTTTGTTGATCTTACTGATTTTCTGATTAGGGTTGATAAGATATTTTTCCATAGGTTTCTCCTTAAATTAATTGTTTATTTGCATTTTATAATATTTAGCTTTTCGCTGTTTCCGTGAATAGTATAATCTGTTACCTTGCCGTCTGCCCATTCAATATCTAAAGTAACATTTCCCTTTGCAGCCAGGCCCTTGACAGAGCCGTTTTTCCATTTGTCGGGAAGAGCAGGAAGCAGATAAATGTTTTCGCTGTCAGACTGTAAAAGCATTTCACAGATACCGCTGAGTGCACCGAAATTGCCGTCAATCTGGAAGGGAGGATGTGCATCAAATAGATTCGGATAAACACCACCGTGGTGATAGTTTTCTCCGTCGGTATCAACAAGGGTAAGAAGCTTATCCACAAGGCTAAGGGCGTGGTTGCCATCACGTAATCTTGCCCAGAAGTTGATTTTCCAGGCAAGGCTCCAGCCTGTACCGTCGTCACCTCTGATTTGCAAAGTCTTTTTGCAAGCGTCAAAAAGCTCCTTATCCTTCTCATAGGTTATGAGGTTTGCAGGGTGCAGAGCATAAAGATGTGACACATGTCTGTGATGTACTTCTCTTTCAGGGATCTGCTCATTCCATTCAAGAAGCTCACCGTTTTTACCGATGCATAGAGGCTTTATTTTTTGTATGCTGTCGCAGATTTTAGTATAGAAG
>JAZQZO010000362.1:0-3795 GCA_045634065.1 Acutalibacteraceae bacterium | reverse complement strand
GGTACAAGTAGCTGCAAGAGGCTTAACACCACCGTAAAGGTGACCGTTTTCTGTGTCAACGGGGATTGTTTCGGTTAATTCAGCCTTACCGCAAAGCTGACATTTAGCAACCTTGCTACCCTCAACTGTACAAGTTGACTTAGTAACTACAGTGTAAATGATATTGTTGTTCTCGTCTTTATTATAAACGTGTTCAAGCTGAGGAGCAATTGCTACTTCTTCGCCTAACTCATTTGTATAAGTATAAACTTTTTCTGACTTACCGCACTCTTCACAAGTCTTAACATTATAACCTGCAGCTTCGCAAGTTGCAGCAACTGCTGAGTATGCCCATTCGTGACCGGGTGCTGTGTAGATTGTGTGTTCTATTACTGTCTTACAGAGAGCACATTCTACCTTCTTGTAACCGTCTGCGTCGCAAGTTGATTTAACGATTGTAGTAACTTTATTGTGGTCTTCAGCAACCTTGATCTTCTTAGTAACCTTGTTGCCTGCCATATCAGTTACTGTAATAATATAGTTACCTGCTTCATTGATTGTGTATGAGCCGATACCTGCAGCTGAAGTTGAAGTTAATGTAACTTCCTTACCGTTTACAGTAACAACTGCACCAACTTCAACATTTGAAATTACAGCACTGCCACAGTATGTAACTGTACCTGTTGTGTATTCAGCATTGTTCTTGCCATTGATAACAAATTCGGGAGCTGTTGTATCGTATTTGAACACAGCAGTTCTTACATTCTTATTGAGAATGTTGTTTGCCTTATCAACTGCATAGTAGTAAATGATATATGTCTTACCATCTTCAAGATCCTTTGACTTGATTGAACCGTCGTCATTATACTGTACCTTGCCATCTGCATCCAAGTCAGCAATCTTGAGCTCGCTAAGCTTGACTGTGTAGTTAGCAATATTATTCTGAACCTGGCTATTATCTGTGAAGATTGTAGTTGCGAGCTGAGCAGCAATACCCTGCTGATCCTGAGTAAATGTATCGCTTGAAACAAATACACGGATCATCTTGATACCGATACCGGCACCTGTGGGATTATATGCATCGTTAACGTCGCCCTTATCATTGATTGTAATAACAACGTCTGTATTTTTGTTTGCGTAATACTTATTAGTATCTGTAGCACCACTCTGAGCGTCAGTTGAACTCCACTTGCCTGAACCGAGGTAGATAGTACCTGTGGGAGCAACTGTATCTGTAAGTTTTGTTATTTCTGTCTGGAGTGTTGCTTTTTTAGCACAAGCACACCAACGTTCAACCTTACCGTCTTTGTAGTATGTGGGAACGTCTATGAGTTCAAACTGGTCTATCTTATGATTTTCTTCTGCAAACTTAGCATAGAGTGTGATATCTCCGGTAATTACCGCTGTATCAATAGCAAACTCGCTACCTCCTGCAAAATCAGCTGATGTGTACCAACCTACGAATTTGTCGTGCTTATCTCCATCAACATAACCGCTGACAGGTGTGGGAACAGCTTTAGCTGTTTCATTTTCGCCAACTGCGTAAGTTGCTGTTTCACCCTTAACAATAGTTGTAATAGTGTAAACTACATCGTCTTTTTCATAATCAGCAAAGAAGCTCATATCGCTTGTGATCTTCATACCTCTGTGGAAAGCTACTGCTTCACCGTCAACAAGGTAATACCAACCAGCGAAGTGTTCACCTGCAGGAGCGGTTAATGCAACTGCGGGATTATAAATAGCGCTGTCATATGTGTGCTTTGTGGTGATAACAGGATCAGCACCATTGTTCATAGCATCCTTATCATTGTACCACTTAGCATTGTAGTAAATAAAGCTGGGCTTATAGAGAGCTGTGAATACTATATCCTTGCCTTCGCAAGTCTTGGTTTCGTTATAGGGCTGGTCCCAACCGATGAATTCATATGAGTATGTTTCATCAGGCTGTCTTGTCTGAGCAGCCTTAGTTGCACGGTCGAATGCAAAAGCATAGCTCTGGCCTGCCTCAACATATGCATCACCAAGCTGTGTGCCGTCGTGACCGAGGAAGATAATTGAGTATCTGTATGCTTCATACTTATACTGAGCATAAAGAGTAAGGTCACTCTCTACTGTGTCAGCAGTTGTATACTTCTTACCGTTTGTTTCTTTGCAATCAGGATCTTCCTGCTTAGCATCATACCAACCTGCGAATCTGTTGATACCTGTTTCTAATTCTTTATCAGCGGGAACATAAACTATTGTTTCCTTGTAGTCGTCTGATGCATCGTCGGGAGTGCCATTATCATTATTGATGTCGTATGTCCATTCAGGAACATTTGTACCCTTAAGAACTCTTTCTTTAAAGGTATTGAAACCATCAATATATGTTACATAATAGAAAGGTACGCCTTCACCATATGCAGCTTCAAATGTTACGTCTGATGTGGGTGAGAATGATAAAAGCTCTTCAGCTGTGTATTCTGTCTTGTTATCCTTAACAGCACCTACTGTTACAATCCACTTCTTAGCGAAAGTATATTCAGCTTCACCATCATCATATGTTTCGGGAACTATAAGTTTGTCAACTGTTTCCTGAGTAATATTTGAACCGTGTCTTACTGATTCGGAATACTGACGATCTTCACCTTTTCCATTCTTATACTTGAAGGTAATAGAATAAGGCGTCGGTGTAGCAGTACCATATTTAGCTGCAAATACGAAAGGTGTTTCACTTACGCCGTCAGCAAGGTTAGCGGCTGTAAGGTTCAAGGAGTCTTTGTCAAGTACAACCGCACCGTCAACATCCATAATAGTCGAACCTGAAGGTGCTCTGTAAGTCCAACCTTCAAGGTCACGACCTAAACCATTCGTAGTGTATGATTTGTTTACATATGCAGGTGTTGTAATCACTGAACCGAAAGCCATTGTTTCATTAACTGTAACAGTAGTACCGGTTGCATCTGTATATCTGAACTGAATAACGTACTCTTTAACAGTTGTCTTAAATACAGGATAATAAGTAACGTCTTCTTTTACAACCCAATTATGATTGATAAATGACTCTACTTTAGCTGCATCAATTGCGTGATACATACCATTCTCGGGGACCTCTGACGACCAGCCTGCATACTCATATGCGTATTCAAAGTCGTTGTTGAGTGCCGTATGAACGCCAAATGTTGGAATTTCAGCACCAAGAACTTTTCTGTAGTCATATTTTTCACTTTGTAAAACTTGACCATTCCTGGGATTTATAAAAGTAACTGTATATGTGTCTTTATATAATTTGTTTTTATATGTGGGAGTAAGAGTAAGTGAATAAAGAGGACCAAATTTATATGTACCTTCTTTTACCTGTACACCAGTGATATCCATCCATACGCCTGAGAATGTATTATATGTAAATGCGCCTTCATTATAATTCTCTGTAGGATCAGGATATTCTTTAGCACTCGGTGTATCACCATACTTGAATGTCTTCGAAGCGATATATTTACCGTCTATGTCATAGAACTTTGCAGCGATATCATCAGCTAACCACCAACCGAAGTACTGGGTATCACCTTTGATTGCTCTGTCATCAGCGTTCCATTCAGTACCTGCGTCAAAGTATTTCTTTCCGTCAAAAGTAATATATTTACCGCTAACATCGCCACCTTTTTCTTTGTATGTGGTAAACTCAGTGCTGCTGATAGGTTTTGCAAAAGCTGATACTAAAGCATTGTAGTCAGCGTCACCATCTGTAGGCTGCTTGGTAGTCCAGAAGCCCATAAAAGTATAACCCTTCTTTGAAGCACCGATAAAATTACCATCATCGTCTCTGCCGCCTGTAGG
>JAZQZO010000361.1:0-1728 GCA_045634065.1 Acutalibacteraceae bacterium | reverse complement strand
ACTTTGTCTGCTCAAGTGACTTGACTGTGTCTTCCTCGATTGTCTCTTCGTAAAGAAGACGAGTGACCATACGGCCCTTGAGAAGATGCTCTTCTACGATTTCGGGAATGTCTTCTACCTTAACTTCGCTGTAGAAGCAACCCTCGGGGTAAACGATCATGATGGGGCCAAGAGCACAAAGACCAAAACAACCTGTTCTGATAACTTTGATTTCTTCGCTAAGTCCTTTTTCAGCAATCTGAGTTTCAAGTGCCTCAATAATTGCTGCGCTGTTTGAAGAGGTACAACCGGTACCGCCGCAAACAACTACGTGTGAACGATACATTGTGTGTCCTCCTTATTTAATAGCGCTGACTGTGTATTCAGCAACAGGATTACCGTTAACGATGTGTTCGTTAACAACCTTTGCAACTTTGTCAGCTGTCATTTTAACATAAGTAACTTTTTCCTTACCAGGCTGAATTACTTCAACGATAGGCTCGTACTGGCACATACCGATACAACCTGTCTGTGAAACTGTAACGCCTCTGAGATTTCTTTTTGCAACCTCATCAACGAATGCATTAAGAACAGGACGAGCACCTGCAGCAATACCGCAAGTAGCCATACCAACAACGATACGAACTGCATCGTCGCCTGTATCTTCACGAACTGTCATCTTCTGCACTGTTGCTTCTTTAATAGCCATAAGCTCTGCAAGAGTTTTCATTTATAGAGCACCTCCGTGTTTTCTTTTATAAATTCAAGTATCCACTGTGAAATTTCATAAGTATCAAGTGGGACATCGCCTAAAATCCCTTTAATCTCACGGGTGTCAGCAACAAATTCCTTACCGTCAACTGAATGCTTATACACAAAGTCACGGTCAGTATTCATTGTAATCAGCATCTGAACAGTACCTGCCACATCACCAAGTGGTGTAAAGTCAACACTGTCAGTTTTAAAGTAGGCACGGACTTCAGTTCCGACGCAGATTTGGGACTTGATTTCAAGTCTTCCACCCGTTTGCTCTGCTGCCATTTTAAAAAGCGGAATACCCATACCAACCTTTCGGGTTGTTCTTGTTGTAAAGAATGGGTCAATAACGCTTTTCACCTGTTCTTCACTCATACCCTTGCCATTATCATAAATTCCGATAAGCAGAGTGTGGTCAGTTAAGCTTTCATTAACCTCAACAGTAATAAGTGAAGCACCTGCAGATATTGAATTCTGAGCAACATCTAAAATATTAAGAGATAATTCTCTCATTATGCCATATACTTCTCAAGGATACCAGGGATGTCGTCACCAACAAGCTTACCGTAAACCTCATCATTTACTGTAAGAACAGGAGCGAGACCGCAAGCACCGATACAACGGCAAGCCTCAAGTGAGAATTTACCGTCTTCTGTACATTCATCAGGGCCGATACCAAGCTGTTCTGTAATCTTGTCAACAAGGTCCTGAGCACCCTTAACATAACAAGCTGTACCAAGACAAACTGAAATGTTGTACTTACCCTTTGGAGAAAGTGAGAACTGTGCATAGAAAGTTGATACTCCGTAAACCTTTTCAAGTGGAACATCCATACCCTCAGCAATCATAACCTGAACTTCATAAGGAAGGTAACCGTAGATACCCTGTGCTTCCTGCATTACGTGCATAAGCATACTCTTGTCATCCTTATTCTTTTCAATGACAGCTTTGAGCTGTTCCTCTTGCTCTGGTGTTCCTGCGAACGGAATGGAA
>JAZQZO010000360.1:0-2606 GCA_045634065.1 Acutalibacteraceae bacterium | reverse complement strand
TGCGTGAAAAATATAATGACAGATATGTTTCAGACCACTATCCCATTTATTCCGATATGATATTCTGAAAACAAAAAATCAGGGACTGTAGAAATACAGTCCCTTTAATATTAACCTTTTCTTCTTGAATATCCGCCGTGCTTGGAGTCGGTAGAGCGTTTGAGGTCGGTCATTTTTTCGTCACTGACCTGCTTGAAGCGTGCCATCATATCTTCAAAAGACATAGCGCTGTCATTTTGCTGTTTAGGCTGACCCTGCCACACATTATTGCCGCCTCTTGGTCTGTCATTTCTCTTGGGTCTTGGAGTATACTCCTTGGGTGTTTCGTCAGCTTTCTTAATTGAAAGACTGATTTTGCCCTCGTCAGTAATATTCACAACCTTGACCTTGACATCCTGACCCTCTTTAAGGAATTCTTTGATATCCTTAACAAAAGAGTTAGACACCTCTGAGATATGTACCATTCCGCTTTTTCCGTCAGGCAGACTTACAAAAGCTCCGAAAGCTGTAAGACCTGTAACTTTTCCCTCAACAATTGCTCCAATTTCAAGCATAAAAAGATGTTGTCCTCCTAAGATTTATTCGCCGAATGATGAGTTGTAATAAACTTTCTCTCCCGGCTTACAATAGCCATATTCTTCTCTGGCAATTTTTTCAAAATATTCATCGTGGTCTTCTTCGTCGAGTATCGCCTGAATTTCATCACTTTCAGCGTCGAGATCGGTTATCTGCTGCTGAATAGCTTCGATTTCTTTATCAAGCTGACCGAGTTTGATATAGTTAGATGAAATCTTGCCGAAGAGTACCATAAAACCCATAACTGCAAGTAAAATCCAAAGGTAGTGTACTTTACGAAGTTTTTTCTTTTTCGGTTTTGCTTCACTGATATTTTTAACAGCCAAAACTAACACTCCTTTAAATTATTTGCATACATTTTAAGTATACGTATTTTTTTCAATTTTTCAAGTGTATTTTAATAATATTCATTAATTTTTTAGGCGTGAAAGATATTTTTCCTGTCTTTTTTTCTTTCGGCGACTTCATTTTCCTGAATTTTCCAAAAAGAGTTTTTATTTTACCCAGCAGAAACACACCTGGGTATAAAATGAAATTTACGGTTTTGCCCAGAAGAGTCGCAATAAAGCTCACAGGCTTTGCAATATATCTGCCCATAGTTAAATGAAAAGCAACAGCACCCATAATTTCTGCTATTATAATATTCAGCCGCACGGTACCGCTGTTATAAATGACCATATAGAAAAATGATATTAGCGTAGCTATAATGCTGAAAGTCAGGTCTGCAGCAATTATGACAGCTCTCTTGTGGCTGAAAGTTCTGAAGAAAGTGAAAATAACATCATAAATCAAGCCGATGAGTACCCCCGGCCCAATGGAGCGAATAAACATCAGCACCTGATTTGAAAGCGGTTCGGCGTAGGTCATCTGAACACCTTCGAGAAAAAGCCTGTTGCCTTCGGTCCTTGGTCGATATAGACAAGTGAGTTTATTTTGCCATCGACGCTCAGCTCACCTTTATCGATATCAAGGGAGCTGATATGCAGATTGGTACCGCTGACAGTCAGCTCACCGTAGTGGGTATAGGCTATAATTGTAGTTTCGTCGAAAGAGTCCACATCGGTGACACCACTGAGGGTAAGCTCTGCTCTATCTTTGAGTATCAGGTTGTGGGGAAGCTGGATTTTATCTTTATTATATTCGTTCATAAACAACACCTCAGTAATGTTTATTATATTATGGGTGAAGTTATGAATTTATATAAATGCAAAAAGGGAGCCTTTTTATAAGACTCCCTTATTTCTTATATTCGCCCTCGCCGGGCAGGCGTTACTTTTGCTAGCGCACAAAAGTAACCAAAATGCGCTGATTATACAGACCAAACGATTTCGTCTTCTTCTGCTGTGGCAGGAGCTGTTGTGTCAACAACTTCTACATTGTTATAACAGTTCATACCTGTACCTGAGGGAACAAGTTTACCGATGATAACGTTTTCCTTAAGACCAAGGAGAGGATCAAGCTTACCCTTGATAGCTGCGTCTGTAAGAACTCTTGTTGTTTCCTGGAATGATGCTGCTGAAAGGAATGAGTCTGTGGCAAGTGATGCCTTTGTGATACCCATAATCATAGGTGTGAAAGTAGCTTCCTGAAGCTCTTCGCCTGTTTCTGCCATTCTTTCTCTTACCTTAATGTTAGCATCACGGAATTCCTTCTTATCAACAACGCTGTTGGGAAGAAGATCTGTGTCACCTGCTTCGTCAACTCTGATCTTTCTCATCATCTGACGTGCAATAACTTCGATGTGCTTATCGTTGATATCAACACCCTGGGTACGGTATGTCTGCTGTACCTGTGAGATAAGATAGTCGTGAACAGCGCTTACGCCCATTACATTAAGCACATCCTTGGGATCGATTGAACCTTCAGTGATGGTTTCGCCCTTCTTCATATACTGGCCTTCTGATACTCTTGCTCTTGCATCGAAGGTGAGGAAGTATTCTCTTCTCTCGCCGCTTTCTTCGTTTGTAACAACGATGTGAGGATTCTTCTTGATTGTCTCGAAGGATACAACACCGTCGATTTCTGTAAGA
>JAZQZO010000359.1:0-1891 GCA_045634065.1 Acutalibacteraceae bacterium | reverse complement strand
TCAAACCGTTCAAAAGAGCGGTTCTCGTTGAGAGAGTCAAAAGGCTTCTCAGCGACTATAAAGACAGAAGCAGTGTCTGCTATGTCTGCGATGACCTGTCACTGAGTCAAAGCGAGTGCAGAGTTTATATAAAAGGTGAACCTGTAAAGATGACCACAAAGGAATATCAGCTTCTGCTTCTTCTTATGAAAAATCCCAGACGCGCTCTTTCAAGAGATGCAATTCTGGATAAGGTATGGGGTTTTGAATATGACGGCAATGACAGAACAATTGATACCCATATAAAAATGCTTCGCCAGTCCTTGGGAGAATATGGTGAGAGAATCAGAACCATAAGAGGTATGGGTTACAGCTTTGACGGTGAGGTAAAAGAAAGATGATTAAAAAGAGCTTTCGCTCAAAATTGTTGCTGATCTATGTTCTGAGTGTAATGTTTGCAATGGTTGCACTTATTACAGCTTCGAACTATATTTACAGACCTATGCTCATCAAAGATATCCGTGATAATATGGTGAGTTATTCGGCTCTTGTTACTGATACTTACCTTCAGGGTTCCCTTACTTTGAAACGTACTCTTGATATGCTGGATTCCTCTCACGATATACAGTCTGTAATTTATGGCAGCAACCTTGAAGTTGAAATCAACAGCGCTGAAGATATATATCCTGAATCCTATAAACTGATTATGCTTCGGGAATGGATGAAGATCTATGAAGATGAGAAAAAAGCTGACGGTACATATTTCGGTGAAATAGAAGAAAACAACGATAATCTTCCAAGAACTGTATATATTAAGCAGATAGATGATGACGTTTACCTTTGTATGAGTAAGGTTGTCAAGAGCCTGGACCAGGCTGTGGTTATTGCTAACAACATTGTTATGATTGGCGCTATACTTCTTCTTATTATAGTTACGGTTATATGGAACGCTCTTACAAAACCTTATATGGTTCAGCTCAAAAAAATGAGTCTTGTTACCAAAAATATGGCTCGTATGAACTTCGATGAGAAGATAAACTATAAAAGCGAGGATGAAATCGGTATTCTTGCTAAGAACATTGATGATATGTCTGATGAACTGAAAATTAGTGTAGAAAGCTTACAACAGGATATTGACAGACGAAAGAGACTCATAAGGGATATTTCTCACGAGCTTAAGACACCGGTTACAACTGTCAGCGGTTATACTGAAAATATTCAGATACTCGTACCCGATAACCAGAGGGTTCAGAAGTATTGCGAAATTATGATTGAGGAGTGTGATGTAATCAACACCCTTGTTCAGGAAATGCTATATATGTCGAAGCTGGAGTCCGATACCTTTGAGTGTAATAAAAGGGCTTTTTCTGTCGCGGAGCTTCATAATATGCTTCTTTCAAGAACAGAAAACGAGTTCTCGATGGAAAATATAGTTTTCGATATGTACCCGGCTGAAATAACCGCCGATGTCAATCTTATGAAGCGTGCTCTTCTCAACTACATCACTAATGCCATTAAGCACAGAACTCCAGGCAGTATAATTGAAGTAAAGGGTTATACGGAAGGGGAGTACTATGTATTCTCTGTAGCCAATGAGGGCAAGGAAATATCACCTGAAGAAAGAGAACTCATCTGGGATGTTTTCTATAAATGCGATGAGGCAAGAAGCAGAAGCGGTGGCGGTCACGGTATCGGTCTTGCAATTGTAAAACGAATTGCAGATTTGCACGAGGGTAAGGTTGATCTTGTCAGCGAAAAGGGTAAGAATACCTTTTATATTAAAATCAGAAAATAAAGGTTGGTTTTTACGCGGCATTACTTTAAGTTTCTGCAAAACTGAAGCTTCGGCTCCCCTAAATCGCGAAGCGGCTTCCGGCGGTGTTAGCGCCGGGCCAAGCGTGGCTTGGCAGTG
>JAZQZO010000358.1:0-4707 GCA_045634065.1 Acutalibacteraceae bacterium | reverse complement strand
AGTTGTTGCGGTTATAAGTGCCTGACTTGCTTCTACTCCAGCAGTTACTATAGCCGCACCGACAGCAGCCGCAGCAACTACAACTGCTTCAAATGCAGCAACAGCAACTTCACCTGCGGCTTGAGCTGCAGCACCAAGTGTTTCCATTGATTCACTTGAATCTTCTGCGGATTCACCAGCCTCTTCAGCTGAATCGCCTGTCTCAAGTAAAGCATCAGAAGAATTGTTAGCTTCATCCTCTAAATTGCTTAATGCTGATTCTGTCTTGACGATTTCTGCTTGTAATGAAGCATACTGTTCTTGTGATATATCCCCTCTTTCAAGAGCATCGTTGGCATCTTCAGCCACTTGCTTCATTATTTCTAACTTGTCAGAGGTTTGCTCTATTTGTTTTGCAAGTAAGGCTTCCTTTTGAGCAAGCAGGTCCACATTAGTCGGATCAAGTTTTAGAGCATTATCGACATCTTTTAAAGCCGAAGTTGTCTTGCTAATAGAACTGTTAGCTTCTTTTAGGGCTGTAGTAAGACCACTGGTTTTACCTTCAATGTCAACTGTGATTCCAAGAATCTTGCTTGCCATCTTCTCCTCCTCCGATTATTTAAATGCACTGTCAAAATCTGATTGTTGTGCCAAATAATCGTATTTCTCATGATCATTAGCCGCTTCGATCATCAAATCTGTAACTTCCCCATAGTCCAAATCAAAAAGTTCCCGAAGTGTAAAACCCATTTGTTTACACCTCAGGAAGAAAATCGAGGAATTATATTGACGGTCAAGCGGCTTTTTCAGTTTTTTGGTTTAGAGTGATTCTTCGCACCGGCTTGCCAAATCTCTATAATCTGACTTGTTACCGTGAGAAGATCATCGGAATTTATACTCATAAGCCAAAAGAGATAACTATCATCATTCAGCTTTCTAAAAATTGTTTCCTGTGTTTCATTAGCTTCGAGCCACATAATATAAGCGAGCTTAGGAAGTGTCTCAGTACTGAACTTATTGGATTCAATAAAGGCATCAGACTGAAGCATTGCATTCATATCTTCAACCTTTTTAGCAGGCGTTATGTTAGTATCTGCTTGGAGTTCAGCCATTTTCTTCTGCATCGCCTGTAACTCTTTAAGATTTTTAGTATAAGAAGATAATTTAATTAATATATCTTCGCCAAAAGTCCTTTTATAAAGAATGTTTGTAGCTGCAGAGCTCTTAAATCTAACTTCTTTGTCCTCAAGAATGATCGTCTTTTCCATAAATAGTATTTTCCCTTCTTTTTAGTTAATAAAAATAGGGAGACTCGAATGAGCCTCCCTACTGAAATCAAGGTGTAAATGTCGGAACAGGAACAGCTGTATACCAAGCCTGAACAACAGCCGTAGAAGTTGTTTCCTGTGTCTGGAGATGGATTAACTTGTCCTCATCTGCTCTCGGAATTGCTGTGATAGACAGAGTTTCTGTCTGAGGGTCAATAGTACCACCCTCACCAGTTGTCTGAGAAGCAATATTAGGTCTTGAAGCAGAGCACTTATAGAGACAATGCTTTGTAGCTCTCTGATCTCCATCAAACTCAAAGACAAGAGCAAAATAATTGACTGTCTTAAAGACATCAGAAGCCTCGACAAGAATCTTGTCATCATCTTCAACATAGCCAAGAACATCCTTCATGAAGTCCTCATTTACACGAGCGATTTCCAAATCACCTTCGTAACCGCCTGCACCATAAGAAATGAAGAAATCACTATCATCTGCTCTGAATACACTCTTTTCAGCACTTGAAGAAAGGCTGAGTGATACAGCTCCTGCAAGAGCCTTGAGTGATCCATAACTCGATGTAGTCGTGCCATCTGTACCGACTGTCTCGGTAACCAGAGCATAATGGACATTCTTAAGACCAAATTTGACCTTGTTGTTTGCCATTTTAGTTTCCTCCTAATTTGTTATTTAACTTATTTTCAATTTCATCAGCGCACCACTCGGCAACGGGTCTTATATGCTCTTTAGCCTCGACGTTACCGACAACCTTGCCATGTCTGACAAGAGGATGACCATATTCCAAGATATGAGTTAATTGAGGTACGGTCTTATTTCTGACCACGCCTTTAACCTTTTTCTGATTGTTATATGTGGTCTTGCCTTTTTCATAAGCCCAGCCCTTAGCATATAGACCTGACTTTTTGCCTTTCGGGTTGACAGGACTCGTTGCCTTCAATTTCTTGGCTGCCTCTTTGCCTACCTCATCAAATACTTCTTGCATATCATCATCGACTGCGACTCCGACAGCTAATAACTCTTCTTGAATGGTCTTGGCAAGGCTACCGAAATTCTGACTGGCCAAGTCCGAACCGAGAACAATGACAACTTCCTCGTTACCTTTACGCTTGCCCATCTTGAATATCCTCGTCACCTAAAACATCGAACTCGAATTCAATCTCATAACAAGCCTGATCATCAAGATATTGCTCAGATAAAGTCCAAAATATGCCGTTTTCGTTGAGTAAAGCCTTAATACTTGATTCAATGCTTAAATCTTTGTTGACGGTATAAAGGTCAAGACGAACATTCGTCTTTTCGCAATAGACATAATTATCAGCAGCAAAGTTGTCAGGTTGTTCAGAATGAATAGCAATAAATGGTAAGACTGTACCTACCGGAGCATGGTCATAAAACGACTGAATACTAAGGTTCTTATTCAATAGATCAACTATTTGAACTAGGTTCATCCTTTGTACCCCCTCGCTCTTCAAGGTAAAGAGTTACCTTGTCTGAATTCTCGACCATGTATGTACGGTAGACAGAATATAATTTCGTCTTTGTATCAGACCAAGTTATGCTTACGATAGGCTCATCTTCGTACTCAAAGTCGTATATCGTTGCTCTTAATGAGGGTTGAAGTCCTAATCGTCCGGCACTAAAAAACTCGGTCTGACTGACCGAGCTTAATTCTGCAAAAACCGATTTAGTTATTCTTTCTTCTTCAACTATCTGATTGAGATCATCCTTCTTGGTAACTACTGTTACCAGATCAATTAGATAAATACTATTCCTCATTTGGCATCACGCTCCTGTACGAACCCGACAGAGCCATTTTCGTCTTCATATCATTGTAAATGGTCAGATATTTCTCATCCGAATACCATTTATATTGAACATAAGATATTACGGCACCAGTCTGCAAAGCGTCTGCGTCTGATTTAGTAAAAGGCTTGATGTCTGCCGTTTCCGACAAATCAAGAATCGCCTCATCAATAAGGTCACTAATCTGTGCATCGATATTGGTGTTGGTGAATGATACTCTTAGAGCTGTCTTCACCTTGATTAAAAATGTGTCGGTCGGCATAACACTTAACCCTTCTTTCTTGTAGTCTTATTGGGAGTCTTTGCGACTGCCTTTTCGACTTTTTCTTTCTTATCTTCAACTACAGGTTCCATGTATTCAGGTCTGAAATTTGTTACTTCACATATCTCACCCTTCTTATGGATTCCTTTCTCATCGAAGAACGGAGCTTTTACTTTTACTTTCATTATTTAGATCCCTCCGTATATGCCTTATAAAAGGATTCATTGACAACGATATGACCTACATGCCCACAAGTTATAGAAGGGTCAAGAAGAATATCATATCCGCATTCTCTTGCTCTCCAACAGAATGAAAGGTCTTCTCCAAAACCATTTAAAGGTTCAAACCAATTCTCAAACTTAGCGGCAACTTCAAATAAAACATCTGTTTTAACTAATACACAGCCAAAACCTACACCGCCACATTTGACGGTGGTATCCGGAAGTGCTAAGTCAGACCATTCATGTTTTTCAGCATCTATCTTGTCAAAAGCAACAAGGTGATAAGGCGGTGACCTTCTAAAATATGCACCAGATACTATCGGTGCATTATGCTTTAAAAGTCTTACCATCGTATCAGGCTCGAAGATCATATCTGAATCAAACCACATAGTCCAATCCGCTTGCATCTCTATTGCCTGTTTAGCTAACTTATTCCTCGCCTCATATATCAAGCTGCCTACTTGAAACATGATAGCTGTTTCGTTTCCACCCTTCTGGAGCATGGCGAGCGACTGAGCAAACCCAGCCGCTACCATATCCATTGAAGGTACACATATAAGTATCTTTGCCATAGAATTTCCCTTTCCTTTTAGGCATTTATCACTTCTGAATCTTACAGAATGCCTTAGGTCCAACGACCTCAAGACCTACAGACTGTCTACCAACAAGCTTAACAAGGTCTGCTTCAGCAAGTGAGAGGTCATCATACTTAATTGTGATCTCTTCGCCGTTAGGGAAGTTTGCAATTGCACCCTCACCAAAGTCACCTACGATAGCGTATGTATCGCCTGTAGATGCTACTGAGTAAGCCTTGATTGTGCTGTTGAAGTGAACAGGAAGTCCCTCAAACGGGTCATATCCATAAGAACCTGCTGCCTGAACTGCCTTAAATGCTGCAAATGTTGTCTTGTTCATAACAATAACAGGGTTAGCAGCCTGATCAGAAAGCTGAGCAATTGCATTAGCAACTGTATTAAGAGCAATAGAAGCCTCTGTGATTACAGGTACTGCAACATTCATTGAAGGTGTATTTGTGGAAACTGTGCCACAAGCCTCAATCTTTGCGATAAGAGTATCAGCAGCCTTCTTAGCAATCTGATATGTGAGTTCATCGTAAATATACTGAAGGAATGCACCTGAATCCATATCAAGGAC
>JAZQZO010000357.1:0-2276 GCA_045634065.1 Acutalibacteraceae bacterium | reverse complement strand
CCGGCTCACCTTTAGCACCGACTTGAAAAAAGAGGTGAAAAAATGCTTCAGAGATTCAATTACAAGCACAACCGAGAAGTTCCTCTTCCCGACAACAATGTTATAAACGGTCAGGGTATAGGAGAGGTCGCTAATATGCGCTATGGCTTTTGTCCGATGTCATTTAACGGCTGTGAAATGATAGCACTTCACAACTCAATGGTGCTGACAGACAGACCGTCAAGTCTGCAGGAAATCTGCAAAGAAATGTATATGAGAAGTCAGATGTTGTCAGGCTTACTAGGTTCAAATCCCTGCCTTTTAGGTTCATTTTATAAAAGAAGAAATATAAAATTCAGAAAGACATATAGCTATGAGGATTTCTTTGACAGCCTGGGTAATGTGCCTGTAGCGGTGCTCTCTTTCTGGAATAAAAATAAACCTTTCAACGGACTTCACACAGTTACAGCTCAGCTAATTGACGGTAAAATTGTAATATATAACAGATATAACAATAAGGAATATCCATATGAATATGCTTCAAGAGAAGAACTTTTGCCTAAAAAGTCAGACTTCATATGCGGATACTTAATAGAACAGGAGAGATAAAATGTCTACAGACACACAGAAAAAATCGGCTCTTGCTACAAAAGTCAAAGGACTTTTAGGCGTTGAAGACGATGTAAAGCTCAAACCAATGATAGCCTATAACTCAGCTATTTTCTTCTCAGGTGGCGGACCTTATGTTTTAGGTTGCTATCTTCTGCCTTTCCTTACAAAGGTGGAGGGACTTTCAACTGCACAGTACGGTACAGTTGCGCTGTTCTCTTGTGTTTGTGATGCTATTACCGACCCGATTATGGGCATCATTACCGATAGAACGAGACACAAAGACGGCAGACACAGACCCTATCTCAAGTGGGGCGTTTTACCTGCGCTGATAGCATATTTCCTTATGTGGAACTCTTTCGGCGTTTCAGCGTCAGCTCAGGAATCAGGCAACACAACCCCAGTAATGATTTATTACATTTTTGCCTATATGTTCTACAAAACTGTCAGCACAATGATTATGGTACCTCACACGGCTATGCTTCCGGGTATTGCCCCCGGCTATAATCAGCGAACACAGTTCAATGCGATAAGAACGGTTATGGATGCCGTTTCAAGCTATTCATCCTTTGCAGTTGCGGCTCTTGTTCTCGGTGGCATCAACGGCATTTTCGTAACACCCAGCTTCTCAGCTGAACACAGAGGCAGATTCACCATAATGTCCATTGTTCTTTGTCTGTGGACAAGTTTACCTCTTCTGTTTACATATAAGGGTACAAGAGAAGAAAGCTCACTGAATCAGGTCAACGAAAAGCTCGACTTAAACGAGTTCATCGGACAGTATAAGAAAGTTATCAAGAATAAGGTTTTCCGCCAGTATTTCCTTTTCGGATTCATAATGCTATTCGGTTCAGCCTTTGTATCACAGACTTTCTACTATTTCCTGGATACAGTTTTAATGCAGGAAAAAGATTACTCAATGCTGACAATTGTTCAGGCGGTAGGCGAGGTTTTAGGTTTCTTCCCTGCATACTTCCTTTCAATCAAGAAGAACAAGCAGATGCCTGCAAAAGTTTTTATGCCTGTTGCCGTCGGCGCCCTTGCAATAGCCTGGCTGACAAGAGGTATGGGCAGCCCCGTAACTATCTTTGTTGTTGAGTTTATGTACGGTTTAGGCCTTGCGGGTATGGCAAGTGTGCAGAACAATATCTTCCCTGATGTCACCGACGTTGACGAGATGATAACAGGTGAAAGACGCGAGGGTGTTATCGCAACATTTTCCACTTTCATCAAGAAGTTTGTCAGCGGTTTTGCATCATTCGGAATCGGCAAACTTTTAGGTGCCTTCGGTTATGATACACAGCTTGAAGCTGCACAGCAGTCAGACAGTGCAGTGTTTGGTGTAACTATCTGTTTCACCCTTATTCCGATGGTATTTATGTTCCTTTCATTCCTTTCGATTATGAATTACAGACTCACCAAAGATAAGCTGAATTTCATCAGAATGAAAATCAAAGAGAAGAAGGAAACGGGCACAGTTACAGTCACCGACGAAGAGAAGAAGTCCCTGGAAAAGATTGCAGGTCTCAAGTTTGAAGAAATGTGGATAGGCAAATAACACAGTGAATATATGGCGGATGGAAGCTAATTCTGTCCGTCATTTTTGTTTTTGTACGCGGGTAAATTTATCGGCAGGGTATGATAAAATCCCGCCGGTTAAGACAGTAATTTCGGGTAAAATAGACATT
>JAZQZO010000356.1:0-3657 GCA_045634065.1 Acutalibacteraceae bacterium | reverse complement strand
TCTTCCTAAGACCGCTTGGCCTCCGACTTCTGTCAAGTTTGAAGCAAAGCTGACAGATCTGATAATTTATAACGGTTTTATTCAGGGCATATCCTATGAAGAAAAGGGTCAGCACTTCGATATGGAAACCGACACGGTTATCCTTGCTATCGGTCACTCGGCAAGAGATACAGTGAGAATGGTCTACACCAAAGGTGTAAAGATGATCCAGAAGCCTTTCTCTGTCGGTGCGAGAATCGAGCATCCCAGAGAGCTTATCGATAAATCGCAGTACGGCACGTTTGCAGACCATAAAGCACTTGGTGCGGCTGACTATAAGCTCGCTTGTCACGGTGAACACGAAAGAGGTGCCTATACATTCTGTATGTGTCCCGGCGGAACTGTTGTTGCGGCCACAAGCGAAAAAGGCGGAGTGGTTGTCAACGGTATGAGTGAGTGGGCGCGAGACGGTGAAAACTCAAACTCAGCGCTTCTTGTCAATGTCTATCCCGAAGACTTCCCCTCTGATCACGTACTCGCAGGCTTTGATCTGCAAAGAGAAATGGAGCAGAAGGCTTTCATTCTCGGTGGCGGTGACTACTCAGCACCCTGTCAGCTTGTGGGCGACTTCCTCAAGACTCAGAAATCAACCAAACTTTCATTTGTAAATCCAAGCTGTCCCACGGGTGTAACACCCTCGGATATAAGAGCAGTGCTTCCAAAAAAGGTTACAGACACAATGGCTGATGCAATTGTGCAGATGGATAAGAAGCTCAAAGGCTTTGCTTTAGCCGATGCAGTGCTCACGGCTCCGGAAACAAGAAGCTCATCACCTGTGAGAATTCTCAGAGACGAGGTTTATCAGACTAATGTCAGAGGTCTTTATCCTTGCGGCGAGGGAGCAGGCTATGCAGGCGGTATTGTTTCGGCAGGTGTTGACGGCATTAAGTGTGCCCACGCAGTATTGGAAGATGAACGCTATTAAGAAATAAATAAGGAAAGTTTTGTCAAACTTTTACAAAAGTTTGTGGGGTGCGTGGTGAAGCCCTGCAAATGCAAAAAGATAATAAAAAATCAGCAGGTCGTTACCTTAGAGGTAGTGACCTGCTTTTGTTGTATTGGGTGAATTAATGATTGTAGTGAGTTTGTTTAGGATAGAGATGTGGTTTGTCGGTCAGATGGATTTACCCACGGTGACTGTGTGAAAGTTGAGTTTAATCAACTTTTACACGCTTTGTGCAATCGGATAGCTTGTTCTTCTTTTTTTCTCTGCTCGCTCAAGCCGCTATGGCTCATACTTTGTCCCGAGCGACAAAGTATGCAAAACGCTCTGTTTTGTTGTACAAAATCGGTTCTTCGATTTGTAGCTTCAGTCCGCCTCCAACTGCGAACTTACCGAAGCGCTTAGGTTTATGACCTTTATCATACTTACATCAATGGCGCACTTTCTAACTTTTAAAGGAATCTTTGCCCGCCTGCGTTCGCAGTTTCCGCAGCGGGTCATTTTTTCTCAACTCCTCACTTTTTTAAAGAGTCTTGCCGTTGCAATTGCTGTAAGTAACAGCATCGCCATCAGCACACAGGGGAAAAGATGTGCGCCGAGATATTCTGCTATCTGACCGAAGAGGATAGGTGAGAGAAGTACCGACACGCTTGATGCTGCCATCTGCAGACCAATGAGCGACTGTGATAACTCCTCACCGAAATGTATGGGTGCAAGATGAGTGAGATTCGGGAAAAGAGGTCCGTTGCCAAGGCCTATCATAAACAGTCCGATAGTTGCGATTGTGAGGTTAAGGGGGAGCAGGAGGAGAATTATTGCAATAAAGGTTATGCACTCTCCGTAAATGATAATCTGCCTTGGTGAAAGCTTGCTTGAAAATACACCGCTGAGAATTCTGCCCAGGGTCATACCGAGAAAATAAAAAGTGATACACTCGGCTCCCTGCTCTTCAGTGACGCCTCTTGCCTCAACTAAATATGTAGCTCCGAAAACAAGACAGACAGCTTCAATAGCCACAGAAAATATAAAAATCATAAGGGTTGCTTTGAATTTCGGTATGGCTAAAGCTTTTGGTATGCTTAAAGTTTTTTGCTTTACTTCGGGTTCAGTCTTTTGCTCCTTTACTTTCTTCCAAATGGGTAAGGTGAAGAGTACCAACATTGCGATGGAAAACTGGATGATAAACATAAGTTTGTAGCCGTCTCGCCAATTGCCGTCGCCGATAGCAAGGGACATAAGATAAGGGCTGACAGTCACTCCCACGCCGTAGGATGAATGAAGATAGCTCATCTGCTTAGCGCTGTAGTTAATTGCAACGTAATTATTAAGGGCAGTATCTATAGAGCCTGCACCAAGACCGAGGGGTACTGCGCTCAGACACAGCCACACAATACTATCTGACAGCGAAAAGCCAAGGAGTGCTATTGAAGTTATAAGAGCGCTGAGGAAAGTTACCTTTGCAGTGCCGAGCTTCTTTATTATGGTGGCACTCATAAGGCTGGAGATAATAGTACCCGTAGCGTGGATGACGGTGATAAAGTTTGCATAGGACACGGGCAGTGACATCTCACCGTAAATTGCAGGCCACGCCGCCCCGAAAAGGGAATCAGGTATGCCGAGGCTTATATAGGAGATGAAAATTATTATCATCAGTACCGTTGCCATATTATTTTACCTCTATTTCACAACAGCCACAGTCCGTTGATGCGCAGAGATAACTCTGAGGATAATCTTTTCTGAGTTCAGCGAGGGCTTTTTCTGCGCTGTCTTTGTCGGGGAATATGCCGAAAACACTGGGTCCGCTACCACTCATACAGGCGCACTTCGCACCGTTTTTGCGCATTATATCTTTAATTATAACTCGTTCCGTTACGTCTATAAACTGCTCAAAGACATTGCCGACTTTTTCATACACAGCTTCTGTGTTGCCGTCAATAACAGCACGGAGCATTCCGTTTTTATCAAGGTGGCGGACTCTTTCGGCAGAGTCAAAAGCAGCATAAGCCTCTGCAGTTGAAACGTCCTGAGAGGGTTTTGTGATTATGATATAAGGCAGATCTAAATCCGGAAGATGGGAGAGGACAGTACCCGTATATTGAGCAAGCATTGTGCCGCCAAGAGCGCAGAAAGGAACATCTGCACCAACCTTTGAGCCGATTGCAATTATATCTTTTTCTTTGAGATTTGCTGAGAAAAGTTTGTCGAGAGCCACAATAACCGCACTGCCGTCTGTGCTGCCGCCTGCAAGACCTGCCGCGTGAGGAATATTCTTCTTTATGTCGATGTTGATACCGCAGTTTTCTATGCCGGTGAAGTCGAAGAAGGATTTTGCCGCCTTATATGCGATGTTCTTTTCATTTGTGGGAATTGAGGGTACATCGCAGGTGATAGTGATATCCTTGCTGTCGGTTGTTTCTACTGTGATTGTGTCGTGAAGAGACACGGACTGCATTATCATATAAAGGTCGTGATAGCCGTTTTCAAGGCGCGAGAGGATGTCAAGCATCAGATTGATTTTCGCATAGGCTTTAAGTGTGATTTTCATATTGGCTCTCCTTTTCTGTCATATGATATTATTATAAGATAAAACCTTGCGGATATCAAGAGGATTTGTTATTTTAGTTTGCAGGCTGAGGGTGGGGGAGGGTCCGCCGCCGAACGAAGTTCGGCGCGGG
>JAZQZO010000355.1:0-13366 GCA_045634065.1 Acutalibacteraceae bacterium | reverse complement strand
ATAACGGCAAATATATTAAGGCTTCTGCATTTACACCTTATAGCAAAAAGATAAAGGAAACTATTTGCCCCGATGAAATCGGTGTTGAAGAGTTCTCATTCTACACCTTTAGAAAGACACATATCTCAGAAATGGCAACAAAGCTCACAGAGCTTGTTCTTATACAGCACACTGGGCATTCACGTGTTGATACTATCCGTAAATATTATGCTGCAAGAACCGATGAAATGAACGAACGCATCAGCGAAGCAGTTCGTCAGGTATCCGATCACTTCAAGTGGTCAATGTCAGTTCATTCGGCTTTACATATCGGCTCTGACATTTCAAAATTAAAACCTAGTAAAGAACATCCGTTATACCGAAAACCTGTAATCGAAATTCCAAACACCCATATACCAATGGAGCTTGTACCAATAGAAGAAATAAAAGAGATGTACCGAAAAGCAACTCAACCACCAGATGATCACGGTTTCTGGCTTGAGATTACAAATGATTGTTTATTACTAGACTGTGCTACTCTATCCCCTATCGCTTATTACGAAAGCGACTATGACGCTGAAAAGAATATAACAGAAGATACTTTTGTACTCCCACTTAATGGTTATTCTACAGAAGCCGTAATCGAAGCTTTCGCTGAAGTACATATTATTTTAGAATAAGCCAACTTAACAAATTAGCCAACCTCTGTAACAACAAATTACAGAGGTTGATTAAGTTAATTATCTGCCTAGCATTGCATAAAATTCAATGTGTCAAAAAATTCAGATGACTATAGTATTAGGGAATTTGTTATTTTTATTTTTCTTATACTTATATGCAACAACATTTTTTCTAAAAATACGCACATAAAAGTCAAAAAATCAATTTTTCCTATATATAAAAACTTTTTTCGCATCTCATCTTTCATATTTAAAGTGAAATAACTAATGAAAGATGAGGTGCTTTTATGCTTACCGAAAATGACAAAAAACAAATTGAACAATTTATCTCAATGCTATACCACGATGATCACGATAGCAACTATTTTATATGCCACTTTAAAAATGGAAAAATGAATCCTTTCAGAACTAGTCTTGATGAATTTGATATGTCACAAATCAAAGAAAATGACTGCTATATAAGCCTTAATGGTTTTGCTGCTCATCACAGAAAAAAGCGAGAATGCCGCCAGATTAACGGCATAGTATTTGACTTAGATTATCACTACCCTACCACTCTAGAGACCTTAGAATGGATAAAACAACGCAATTTAGAGTATTTACTTGATGCCATAGATAACCATTTGCTTTATGAACCAAACATCATAACCAATACTTCAAGAGGGTATCAATTTATATATCTGTTCAACAACTCTATAGCCTATTATTGCAAAGACAGTACCATTAACGAAAAAGCTATATATGCTTATAATCAAATTCGTATAACTATTGAAAAACAAATACGTGACGCTTTACCCGATGAAGATCATCTTGATATTGATCAAAATGTTTATGATATTCCTAGAATCGTCAGATTACCAGGCACTACCAATACAAAAACAGGGCAGAAGACTTATCTTGTACATATCAATGAAGATTATTATGATTTTACTGATTTTTACACTAAAAAAGAAAAGAAAACACCTAAACAAAATACTAAACCAAAACAATCGGCAGGGTACAAAAAATGTAGCGGCCTTGAACTTCAAAAGGCAAGAATTGAAGAACTCGAAAAACTTCAGCAACTTAGAGGTGAAAAATGCGAAGGCTATCGAAATTATATGACTTTTATTTATTACAACTCAGCGGTGCAGATTTACGATAAGGACACTGCCGTAACTAAAACCTTTGAGTTTTGCAACAAGTTCCCCACTGGTACCGAACCATTTTCAAATGCCCAAATAAAAGCCATTATCAGAAACATCGATAAAAATAAGACTAAAGACTATAAAGGTCACTATGTAATAACTAAGGAATGGATTTTTGATAAGCTCGCCATTACCGATATTGAAGCTAAACAAATCGGTATAACAAACAACTTTAACAGTAGAGCTAAAAAGAAACAGTTAAACCAACTCAAAAAAGCAGAGCGTAACGACAAAATCATTAAAATGACCCAAAAAGGTATTAAGCATTCCGACATTGCTAAACAGTTGGGAATATCATTAAGAACAGTCCAAACTGTACTTAAAATTAATGGTCTTACCAGAGATTATGGTACTAATGTGAATGTGCAAAATAATGCAGCCTAGTAGAGTGTGATGTACGTTATAGCGAACATAGTGAGCGTTGGATTGTGCAGGGTACTCATATAGGATTTATAGACAGCAATATAAAATTTATAACAAATACGATATGCATCTGTCATAATTATATTAGTCGTGATAATCCTTTTACCGCCTTTACGACTAAGGCACAAAGAAAGAGCCTCGATTCCAAGATGTATGGAATAGGGCTCTTTTTTCAATTAGGTAAGATTACATCACTCCGTTCGCTACATAATTTTGGTAGTATTTCTTTTGACCATTAACCTCCTTGCACGATGTAGTTATTACACCTGAAATTCTTATCGGTTCTCCGATTTCACCATTAAGCCGATAATCAAAATAGTTGAATGTAATAGGTACGGTGGATATATAGCCCCCAGCAACTGTATTCACATTAACCTTATGCATATTACCGAAATTGACAATTGACTTTATGGTACCATAGACTTCAAAGTTATTTTCGTACTTCCTATGTGTATTACCAAGCGGCAAAACACGATCAACTATAATTGATATTCTTATCCCTTTACCTGGTCTGTAGCTACTTTGAATGTTACCCTCAATTAAAATAAAATCACCTACTTTATAGGTTTCTTTGAAATACTTAGCCAAATCTTTTAGGAATACTACATTTGGTTTATTACCGCCCGTACCGATTGTTGCTATAACTGAGCTGTTGTATGGATATTCGTAAATGTGAAGTATCTCCCCTTTGATTGTACAGCGATTAATTCCTTCTCTAATCATTTTTATTACTCCTTATATTTGTTATCTTTCTTACCTTAATTACTCCATGGCGTGATCAAGGTTTTCATAACTAATATGCAAGATAGGATATATCGACAATTGAAAAAAATCATTTTTTTCAATATGAATCTGTCATAATATAAGTACAATCGTCATAATTCTACACAGTCCTTAACAAGGACAAGCAAGAAGAACCTTTGGCCAAGGTTCTTTTTGTTTTTTTCTGTCGCAATCTGTCATATTATTAGTACAATCGTCATATAGTTATAAAACGAAAATAGCCTCAGATCCATTTATTAGGATTCTGAGGCTATTTTCACAAAAGAAAAAGGGAAATTTAGACAACTCCAATCGTGAGCTTTATGATGTATATTATAATTATGACATTTCACAACATATAATAACTGAATTTTTCAATTTTTATCCCCCTATCTTACATATTATTAGCATCAAAATAACAAGGAGGAATATCATGACTATCAAGAAATCTAAAGTTATCTGTATTTTATTATTAAACATGCTTGATGCCGAATTATCAAGACTCATTGAGTTTGAGCTTGACGAGAACAACGATAATACAAATCACGAATTAGTCACAAGACTTATCAACGTACTTGATAATGTTGATGAGGCTATCGATGTACTTTATAAGGATGTTATATGACAAAAGGCCCCGGATTAACCGAGGCCTTTTTTAGTATTAATAATGATTTACACCACAACTGCAAACTAGGTTTCTCTTGAGCAGTTTATTAAAGATATTGATAATCTTCCAAATGATGCCCATAATACCAGTCTTGTGGCAATTACATGTACAATCTTCTGCTTTATCATATTCACAATCTATACAAGTTGAGCCATTGAAATTATGACCTTTTTCAGAAATAGTTTTAGTATAGTTGTTACCACAAGCACAAGTATATACAATATGACCATTCTGAGTACATGTAGGATTAATAACAACAGTTGAATAACTATGAGCAAGCATATCAACATAATTACCTACATAGCTGTCACCACACTGACATATATATGTTGTATAACCTTTAGCTGCACAAGTCGGATCTATCACAACTGATTCATATACGTGAGCAAGCTTTCCAATAGGTGTTGAATCTGCAACTTCAACACAATAGAGACAATGGCGAGATTTTACACCCTCATTGGTACAACTTGGATCTACATCAATAGTAAATGCTTCACTAAATTTGTGATTACCTTTTTCAGGTACAGAGTCAGTTGCATCACAGTTATCACACTTAGCAATGAGTTCGCCCTCGGTAATACAAGTAGCTTTTCCATCTGAGATATAGTTAGTGAAGCTATGACCATTTGCATCTACATAATCAGCAACATATTTATCACCACATTCACAGGTATAAGTTGTATAACCTTGCACTGTACAAGTTGGACTAGTTATAACTGCATTGTGTAAGTGAGCACTAAGTTTCGGAATAGCTTTTTCATATGTATCACCACAATGACATATATATGTTTCAACCCCTTCTACAAGATGAGTTGCCGGTATCGTAACTTGCGATGTATGGCTATGACCATTTGCAGATCCTATATCTGTTATTGTTTCACTATTTCCACAATCATAATCACACAAAGCTGTCTTTGTACCATCTAAAATACAAGTTGCATCGCCATTGGAAATGTAATTTATAAATAAGCACTCTACCAAAGGAAGTGTTTCTGTACTATATATATAACCACACAAACAATCTACAGTTTTTGTTCCATTCACTTGACATGTAGAAGCTATGATTGATTCAGTTATATCAGTTTCAGGATTATAGTTAAGGTGTAGATATTTTGGATCGGTTATAACGGAATTATCAACACCAACCGCTATACTATTCCATTGTTCTTCAGTACCCTTAAAACAAGTATGATCCGAATAATACCAATATCTGAATGCATGCTCACCTATAGAAGTAACACTATCCGGAATAATCAAATTACCTCTCAAGTTGTAACAACCATTAAATGCATAATCACCGATAGACACAACGCCATCAGGAATAACTAAATCTCCGGTTAATCCAGTACAATCATAAAATGTAGCCCAACCTATAGATGTAATATTACTAGATAAAACTAATTTACCTTTTAACCTATAACATCCGCTGAATGCAGAATCACCTATTGAAGTTACGCTATCAGGAATAATCAAATCACCTATTAAGCTACTACATCCCGCAAATGCAGATATTCCAATAGAAGTAACACTATTTGGTATGCTCAATCTACCATCAAAACCGCTACAATTATCAAACACACAACTTTCAAGCACGGTAATGCTATCTGGTATAATTAAATCTCCTGTTAAACCACTACATTCTAAAAACGCATGAGTACCAATATACGTTACACTGTTTGGTATTACTAATTTACCATTAAAACCGCTACAATACCAAAATGCACAACTGTCAATAGAAACAACACCAACCGGAATAATCAAGTCTCCTGTGAAACCTTTACATTCACTGAAAGCTTGACCACCGATAGAAACCACACTGTCAGGTATAACTAAATTTCCAACTAAACCGCTGCAGTCACAAAACGTGCTACTTTCAATAGCGGTGATATTTTCAGAGATTATTAAATTACCATTAAATCCACTACATCCTCTAAATGTTGAATCACCTAAATAAACAACACTATTTGGTATAATCAAATCACCAGTCAAACCACTACAATTATAGAATGCTCCACTTTCAATTGATATAACACCATCAGGAATAACTAAGTTGCCATTAAAACCACTACACCCAAAAAACGCATGCGTATCAATAGAAGTTACACCTTTCGGAATAACCAAGTTACCAGTCAAACCACTACAACCAGAAAATGCAGAATAGCCAATAGTTGAAATGCTATCAGGCATAGTTAAATTTGTAAGACTTTTAACATCACAAAACGCATAACTACCAATCGATGTAACTCCATCTTCAATAATAACAGATTTAATATCTCTATTATAAAATGGAGACTGATCAGGATTATAGGGATCATACATTGCACCTGTACCACTTATAACTACTTCACCTGTTGTAGTGTTGTAGGTGTATGTTACGTTATCACCGCATTTACCTGTTTCAATTAGATAATGCATATTTGCATCAGTTAGATACGTATTATTTGAACCTATAGAAATATTTTTCCACTGAACCTCAGTGCCATTATAATAAACATCTGTGAGTGTTTCACACGAACAGAAAGCAAACTCATCTATTTTTCTTACACTATTACCAATTGTCACACTTGTTAAGTTGGGACATCCATCGAAAGCCCTATAACCTATTGTTGTTACGCTGTCAGGGAGCGTTATACTTGTAAGATTGGTGCAACCAGATAAAGCAAAACTACTTATAGTGGTTACATTATCTCCCATTGTTATGTTTTTAAGACTAGTACAACAATAGAAAGCACAATTATCAATAGTTATTACACCATCACCGATTGTTACACTTGTAAGGTTAGAATTGTAACAGTAAGCGAAAGCAAATTGATCGATAGTTATTACACTATCAGGAATTGTGTAATCTGCGTTTTCGTTACCTATAGGATACTGAATAAGAACTGTTTTATTTTTATCAAAAAGAGCTCCTCCGCTATCACTTGAATATACAGTATTGTCAGCATCTACCGTTATATTAGTTAAGCTGTAGCAAGCCCCAAAAGCAAAATCACCAATAGTTGTTACACTATTTGGAATTGTTATACTTGTAAGACTATCACAAGATGCAAATGCACGCTCACCAATAGTTATAACGCCGTCGGGAATAATGATACTTATTAGGCTGGTGCAAGATTCGAAAGCCGAATTACCGATAATCGTTACACTGACACCAAGAATTACACTTGTGAGGTTTTCACAATACTGAAAAGCACATTCATCAATAGTTGTTACACCGTCAAGGATTGTTATACTTGTAAGTCCAGTGCAACAATAAAACGCACCATAACCAATAGTTGTTACACCCTCAGGAATTGTTATACTTGTGAGGTCGGAGCAATCATAGAATGCACCGTCACCTATTGTTATCACACTATCAGAAATTGTTACATCTGTGAGGCTGTCGCAATCATAGAAGGCACAATTACCAATAGTTGCTACACCATTACCAATAACAACACTAGTAATATTGCTGTTATAAAACGGAGAGCCGTTATAAACGTAATCTTTCATTGGCCCTGTACCATTGATAATAAGTAAGCCATCTGAATAAAGAGTATATGTTACATTTTCGCCGCATTTACCGGTTTCAATTAGATAATGCATATTTGCATCAGTTAGATACGTATTATTTGAACCTATAGAAATATTTCCCCACTGGTTTTCAGAACCTTCATAATAAATATCTGCTAGTCTATTGCAGTTATTAAAAGCACCATTGTAGATATTATTTACACTTTTAGGAATAGTCACACTCGTAAGGCTGACACAATCAGAAAAAGTCCAACTGTCGATAGTTGTAACACTTTTTGGGATCGAAATATTTGTGAGATTTTCACATCCAGTAAAAGCTCTATCACCAATACTTGTAACACTATCAGGTATTGTTATAGTTATAAGATTTTCACAAGAATAGAAAGACTCTTTACCAATTGTTGTAACACTCTGAGGAATTATTATATATTCAAGATTGTCGCAGGAATAAAAAGCACTATTACCAATAGTTGTAACACTATCAGAGATAGTTACGCTCTTGAGGTTTTCGCTGTGTAAAAAAGCGTAATTACCGATTGAGGTAACACTACTTGGGATTGAATATACAGCCATTTTATTACCTGTAGGATATCCCAAAAGTTCTGTTTTTTGTTTATTGAACAATACTCCTAATTCATCGCTAGAGAAATTTGGATTGTTTTCATCGACTATGATACTTGCAAGATTTTTGTTGTGTGAGAAAGCATAATCACCAATAACACTTACACTGGCAGGGATAGTAATATTTGTAAGACTATCGCACCAATAGAAAGCACCACTACCAATAATTGTTACACTATTAGGGATAGTTACGCTTGTAAGATTACAACCATAGAAAGCATGTGAGCCTATTGTTGTTACACTTTCAGATATAATTACACTTTTAATGTTATTGCAAGAAGAGAAAGCATAAGAATCTATTTTTGTTACTGAGTATCCTCCAAGCGTTAAAGGAACAGATACATCGCCACTGATTGATGTATCAACATCAGTTATAGTTGCTTCACCGCTCTCGACTTCGTAGGTATAATATCCTTCTGTTGCCGCACTTGCCGATATAGCAAACACCGCACTTATGATAATAACCATAAATAATAATGCTATTTTTTTCATTATTGTTTCTCCTCAATTAAATTTATACCTATATTTTACTCCTTTAAAAGCAAAAAATCAATATATGAGCAAAAAGACCTCAGATTTAACTGAGGTCTTTAAATTTAGTGACTAACACCACAAGCACATACTTTCTTTGATTTATCAAAAATTGATGCAAAGAAGTTTATGATTTTAAAGATAATCTTCTGAATTAAGTTGCCATGACAATTACAGTTACAGTTTTCAACTAAATTATATCCACATCCGTCACATACACCATCTGAATTCGTATCTTTATGGTCAGCTTTAGCAGTATAATCAGTCTTATATGAATCACCGCAATCACAGATATGTTCTATATATCCCTGAGAATTACATGTAGCATTGACTTTTTTATCAATATATGTATGCTCTTTTGTTTTAGCAATAGCTTCATCATAATGATCGCCACAAAAACTACAAGTATATACGCCTTTACCTTCAACAAGATGAGTAGCTGGCTTTACAATTGAATATCCATATGTATGTGGTTTAACACCTATATAATTAGTTATATAATAATCGCTACATTCACACTTGAATTCACTGTAGCCTTTTTCACTACATGTCGGGTCAATTATTGTTTCTTTATAACTGTGTTCAGTGATTTTATCTATAGGTTCATCATATGTATCGCCACACTCACATGTATAGGTCAGGATACCTTCTTCTAGGTGAGTTGCCTCTTTGCTTACAACTGGAACATATGTATGATCCTCAAACTTAGCTATTGGTTCATCATATGTATCTCCACACTCACACGTATAAGTAAGCGTACCTTCTTCTAAATGAGTTGCCTCTTTAGTTACCTCTGGAACATATGTATGACCTTCAAGTTTAGCTATTGGTTCATCGTATGTATCACCACATTCACATGTAAAGGTCTTTACACCCTCAGCAAGATGTGTTGCAGGTATTAGGATTTCTGATATATAATTATGTCCAAAAGCAGATATAATGTTTCCGCATTTAACCACTGTTTCACATACAATACAAACCTCATCACCTGAATAACCACTGTTTTCACAATCTGCATCAATCTGATTTAAAAACGTCTTATGTAAATGGTCATTGCAATCAAGCAAATCATAACCTTTACAAGTAGCAGTGTAGCCATATTTAGTTGTACTACCATCGGATGTAAGTTTGATCTTTACAGTATTACCATTAACTTTAATGGTTTTATTTGCAAGTGCAGTACCAGTATATGTGCCAACTAATGAATCGAAACAATCATATATATAAATATTATCGTAACCATTTTCAACTGAAGTTGAATAAGAGAAAGTTGCCTCAACATAATCAGCACCAACAACCGTAAATGTTTTAGTTTCATTTGTGTTATTAGCATAATTATGAGAAGATTCCAAAACTCCTGTCCTAATTACAACAGGGCTCAAAATATCCGATAAAAATTTATCGCATTTAATACACACATCATTTTCTAACCAGTGACCCAAAGCGTCAATTTTTGTAACATCAGTCTTGCCACTACAAACTGTACAATGGTGAGATCGTGAGCCGTTCTTCGTGCAAGTAGGTTCCGCGTCTATTGTCCATTCAGTTGAAGGAGAGTGACCAAGTGCGGGTATAACTGTTGTATCTGTTTTAGCACTACAGATTGTACAACGATGAGACTTTGAGCCATCCTTTGTACAGGTAGGCTCAGAATCTGTTATCCATTCAGTCGTAGAAATATGTGCTGTTGAATTATAATGAATCGTAGCATTTAGCAGTGGTTCATTGAGTCTTTCAATCGATATATTATTCCAATCACTTTCATAACCAGAATAGAAAATATATTTCATTTTATCACAATCATTAAAAGCTTGCACTCCAATTGCTGTTATAGTTTTAGGAATTGTAATTGATACAATATTTTGACAATAATCAAAAGCACATACACCTATATTTGTCACACTATTAGGAATTGTGACTGATGTAAGATTTTTCCAAAAAACAAAAGAATAATCTTTAATATTAGTTATATCATTTGGTATAATGAGCTCTGTTATAAGTTGATCATTTAAATATAAATCATCTGCATAATAAAGAGGGTTTGAAACTCTATGCCCAAAATCAATATTACACCAAGCAGAAAGGTTAGTTATGTAAACAGATTCAAGTTTGTTGCATTCAGCAAAAGCCCACGTATCGATTTTTTCAATATTTTCTCCAAATGTAAAAGATGTAATTTCACCACAATAATCAAATGCAGATTCACCTATATGTGTTACATTTTTTCCAATTACGACCGATTTAAGACTTGTACATTTATAAAATGCATATTTATTAATTTTGGTTGTACTGTCAGGTATTGTTATATTTGTTGCCAATTTTCCGTTTACATATAGATTTTTCGCATAATACAACGGGTTAGAAACATAAGACGAAAAATCAATATTACACCAAGCAGAAACATCTGTAATATACACACCCTCAAGAGCTGAGCAGTCATAAAACGCTTGTGTTCCAATCGATTTTACACTACTCCCAACAGTTATTTTTATCAAGCTCTTACAATTATAGAAACTGCTATCGCCAATAGTTGCTACACTATTACCGATTGTAACATCGGTTAGAGCAGTACAATAATAAAAAGCCTCATCGCCTATTGTCATTACACTGTTTGGAATTGTTACACTCGTGAGATTAGGGCAGGAATTAAAAGCAGAATCTGCTATAGTCACAGTTCCTGTTTTGATTTTACAAACACCTGAAATTGAATAATTTGCATTTAAAAGATATTTTCCTACATAAAGAACATCGTTTTCCCAATTATTGACATCGTTATAATATGCCGTCTTCTCAAAAGCATACTCACCAACTGCCACAACACTATCAGGAATTGTTATACTTACAAGCTTAGTACAAGAACGAAAAGCAAAATCACCAATAGCTGTCACGCCTTCTTCAATGACAACACTTCTAATATTGCTATTAAAAAACGGCGAATTACTAACACCATAATTTGTCATATCTCCCGCACCACTTATAACAAGCTCTCCTGTTGAAACATTGTAGTTCCAATAAACATTTTCGCCACACTGACCTGTTGATTCAAGAGCATTTGCTGACACTGCAAACATAATACTCATAACAATGACTGCAAACAATAAAGCTATTTTCTTCATAGTAAAATTCCCTCATTTTTATTTATAAGCTTATTTTACTCCTTTAAAACCAAAAAATCAACATATATATTAAAGTTGTTTTTCGTCTCTAAAATCTATTATATTAATATTAAGTTCATATATAGTAAAAAACTAAAAAGGCCACAAATCCTTTTCAAGGGATTTATGTGACCTTTTCAGCTTAACAAAAGAAAATAGGAAAAATAAGCAAACTCCAAATATCAGTATGCTCATATACATTATGTAAGTTAGCCTGATACGATAATTAAAAAACTAAACTTAATCTATAAATATATCGTGTATTATCCTACCTCCAATCCTAAAACCGCTGATAAAAGCATCTGCACAGCTTAAGCAAGATAGCTCTGTACAACACATTGTATAATCGTTAAATAACTCTAAGTTTTCCGCCGTTAATCGTTCTCTTAGTTGTTCCTCCTTATTGCTTAATATTCTAAGTTTTTCCTTAAATTTGGGAGTTATATCAGTCTGCAATTCTTGCGGTTCGATATTGCCATAATATAAGTCCTCAATTATATTTGACATTGCAGCCTCCTTAATTATATTACATAACACCGAACCCCTCAAGGAGTCCGGTGTATGTTTCACCTATCATCTTCTTTGTTTATGTAATCCCTCCAGCAATCTTTGCAGAATTCTTCGTTGTGGAGCAAGTTTGTAGCATAAAATCTACAACCATCAGCAGCATCTTTATCGCTTGTGATGATTCCGATAATCAGATCCTCCCTTTTGGGTTCCTTGTTATCCTCCAGAACTATTTCACATCTGATCTTGTCATCTTCTGTCAGTTCCATTCGGATGATACCATGAAATTTATTTGTGTAGTCTAATTCAAATGCCTCAAAACTATGCCAGAAAATAGTATTCATTTAAATTAATCCTCCGTTTTCTTATTTAGTGATACATAATTTTTCCAGGTTTCCATACACCTATCTTCATCCGATAGAATAGCTAAGATATCTGTCATTCCGTCAATGTTTTCTTTGCTTGGTTTTAGATTAGAATACATAAGCAACTCCGGCATATCTATTTTACGCTCAAAAATGCTCAAATCGACCCTTATGCTATCAGGTAAGTCCAATGTCCTTATGCATGCTATAAGACCATTATCAAGCTGATATTCAGCTACTGTTCGTGTTTCCAAATACTTCATAATAAAAATCCTTTCGTTGTAAAAATAAATAAAGACAATAGGCTGTACTCCTATCGTCTTTATTCTTACTTATAGTATGTAAGATTACCCCATAACACAATTGAAAAAATCAAATTGCGAGGTAATTTTGAACCGTTACGTTAGTTCTCCAGTGTGATAATTTAAATATGCTACAGGCCATAACGGCAAGACGGTTGTACCTGATTGGTCTTCCATCTTTGATAGCTTTTGCTCTGTTGCCGCCCCTTAATACATACCAGCCTTGTATCTGTGATTCATCAAAATGTTTTGGTTTTCCTGTTTTGGGGTTGATGTTGTACATCTCCCAACGCTTTTTTATCTCCGCTTCAAGTATAGATGCATAGCCTGGCTCATTAAGTATCTTATTGAGTTGGATTTCGTAGTATTCTTTGGTGGAATCGGCACGTAGCTTATGGAAATTCAAATCATTGTTAAAGTATTTCTTATCAAATATTCTCTCTCCTGAGCCAACAGTCTCAAAGTAATTTTTGACAAATTCCTCATCTTCAGAAGAGTTCAATCTTTGATGCTGTTTTTTTTGGCCCTTACCATTTTTCACAAACACGGTAAAATGTCCGGACTCGTCCATCATAAAATCTTCTTTTCTAAGTTCATAAAGTTCCGCCCTACGCAACCCAACTTTCTTCTGAAAATTGACAATGTATTGCCATTCAGGATCATTTAGATCTTGA
>JAZQZO010000354.1:0-9900 GCA_045634065.1 Acutalibacteraceae bacterium | reverse complement strand
GGTAGAGGTCTTTGCCGAAATATTCAGCGCAGGTTTCTTTTGTCAGGTCGTCGGGTGTTGGGCCGAGACCGCCTGTGAGAATTACAGCATCGCATCTTGTAAAGGCTGTTTCGAGAGTATCGAGAAGTCTCTGTTTATTGTCGCCTACGGTACTGTGGTGGGTTACGCCGATACCGAGAGATGCAAGAGCCTTTGAAAGATATTGCACATTTGTATTGAGTATATCGCCTAAAAGTATTTCTGTACCGACGCTTATAAGTTCACAGTTCATCTGATTACCTTCTTAATCTACAGATTCGTACTTGACAGTTTCAATTGCACGCTCGATCATTTCATCCCAATCAACAGCACTTTCTGCTTCGATAATCTGTTCGAGGGTGGGTCTTGTTCTCGGATGCTTGGGAGTGAAAACAGTGCAGCAGTCTTCATAAGGAAGAATTGATGTTTCAAAAGCACCGATTTTTCTTGAGATAGTGATAATTTCGTCTTTGTCCATACCGATAAGAGGACGGAAGACAGGCATATTAACTGCAGCATCTGTGCAGGCAATTGCACCTAAAGTCTGTGATGCCACCTGACCTAAACTTTCACCTGTTACAAGGGCACCGCACTGATCTCTTTCAGCAAGGCGCACTGCAATTTTCATCATAAGTCTTCTCATAATGATAGTGAAAAGGTCTTCGGGGCATTTATCTTTTATGGTTTCCTGAATTTCAGTGAAGTTGACAACTGCAAAGTTTACTCTGCCTGAGTACTTTGCCACAATTGAAACAAGGTCGTGAACTTTCATCTCTGCTCTCTGACTTGTATAAGGGGGAGCTGCAAAGTGAATAGCTGTAAGCTGAAGACCTCTCTTTGACATCATATAACCTGCAACAGGTGAGTCGATACCGCCTGAGACAAGAAGAGCAACTCTGCCTGCTGAGCCAACGGGCATACCGCCGGCGCCTTTAATCTGATTGCCGTGGATGAAGACATTGTTGTCTCTTACCTCAACGGTTACGATGATATCAGGGTTGTGAACATCAACGCTGAGAGATTTGATGTTTCTTAAAAGGTGTGCACCTACTTCACGGCAGATTTCAGGTGAAGTCATAGGAAAACGCTTATCGCTTCTTTTAGCATTGACCTTGAAGGTTTTCACGCTTCTCAGGTCGTCACCGAGATAGTCGAGAGCAACAGCCTTGATAAGGTCGATATCTTTTTCTGTTACTGCGGCTCTTGAAAAAGCAGCGATACCGAAAACCTTTTTGAGGGTTTCAACGGCTTCTTCAAAATTGATATCCTCATCACAGGGCTCTGCGATAATTGTTGACTGTGATTTTGTGAAACGGAATTTGCCTACATTATTCATAAGGCGTCTTTTCATATTCTTGACAAGGATATCTTCAAAGGTGCTTCTGTTAAGACCCTTGAGAGCAAGCTCGCCGTTTTTAACAAGTAATACTTCTTTCATTTTTTACCTCTTCATAATTGTGTTCAAGGCTTTTTTTACGCCTTCGATAAAGTAGTCAAGCTCTTCTTTGGTTGTGAATCTTGAAAGGCTCACACGAAGAGAGGAATCAATAACATTGTTGTCAAGTCCCATAGCAGTCAGCACATGGCTCTTGTGACCCTTTGCACAAGCTGAGCCTGATGAAACATATATACCCATACCTGACATAAGGTTGAGGACTGTCTCCGAGCGAAGACCTGTAAGTGAAACATTGACGATATATGGCAGAGCGTCGTCGGGACTGTTGATGATAACGCCGTCTATAGCTCTGAGATTATTTACAAATTCATCGCGAAGTGCTGTCATTCTGTCTAAGCTGTTTTTGATATTCAGCTCTTCAACTGCTCCTGCAAAACCTGCAATAGCGGGCATAGGCTCTGTGCCGGGTCTTATATCCTTTTCCTGTCCGCCACCGAAAATTCTCGGTGAAAGCTTAGTGCCGTTTTTGATATATAGGGCGCCTACACCTTTTGGCCCGTGAATCTTATGTGAAGAGACGCTTAAAAGGTCAGCTCCGAGTTTTTTCATATTCAGCTGAAGCTTACCGAAAGCCTGTACAGCGTCAACATGAATGAGGGCAGGTGAATTCTTTCGCTTTACGATATTTTTAATTTCAGTGAAAGGCTCGATGGTACCAACCTCGTTGTTAACCGCCATAATGCTCACAAGTATAGTCTTTTCATCAACTTCTCTTTCGAGCTGTGAAAGGTCAAGCATACCCTTACTGTCAACACCGATTTTCACTACCTCAAAGCCTTCGCTTTCGAGTTTATCAAAGCACTTATGAACACTGGGGTGTTCAATAGCTGAGGTGATTATTTTGTTACCCTTTCGCTTACCTGCATAGGCTGCACCGAAAACTGCAATATTATTACTTTCCGTACCGCCGCTTGTGAAGTAGATTTCTTTTTCATCGCAGGAAAGGCGCTTGGCGAGAGATCGTCTGCTTGTCAGCAGAAGCATATCTGCATCTATACCTTTTGAGTGAAGGGATGAGGGGTTACCCCAACAATCTTCTATTGCCTTAATCATATTTTCTTTTGCCTTCTGACAAGGCTTGGTTGTGGCACTGTTATCAAGATAAGCTATCAACGGGCATACCTCCTCATAATAATCGTCATACATTATACTATAAATATGTAATTTATGCAACGAATCAAATGAAAAAATTAGGGATATTTTTGTGAATACTTCGTAAAATAATTTTATCTAAATTCAATAAAACCAACATAAAAGGGGAAATGTATATGAATTCAAGGCAAAAGCGAAATTTTATAAGGGCAATCAGCTTTTTGTCTGTCGCCTGCATTGTGCTGACGGTCAGCACCGTTGTTTATGCAAATAAGGCACAGAAATATAAATTTGTCACAGAGATAGCTTACGAAAGAGCATTGAATGAGCTTTGTGAAAGTCTTGACAATATCACCGTCAGTCTGCAGAAAGGTACCTATTGCAGCACAGGCAGAATGCTTTCAGATATCGGCAGTGACCTGAACCGTCAGGCATCCTGTGCCAAGATATCATTAGGTCAGCTGACAGATGAAACTATGATAACCGAAGAGGTATATAAATTTCTGTCGCAAATAGGTGCATTCACATCTGCACTTGCCAAAAATAAGGACAAGCTTTCACTCACAGCAAAAGAAAAAGATAATCTCAGAACTCTTCTTGCTTTCTCGCAAAGTCTAAGTGAAAATTTAGGCAAAATAAGAGACGGCAGCTTTACCGGTGAAATCATCAGTGAAAAAAGAACCGATACCCTTGCCTCTACGGCAGAGTCCCCGAAAACATTTTCTGACTCGATGACTGATGTGCAGCAAAATTTAGCTGACTATCCTACACTCGTTTATGACGGGCCTTTTGCTGACAATGTTCTCAACAGAAAAGGTGGGAAAATGTTGAAAACTCTTCAGGAAATCACAAAGCAGGAGGCTAAGAAAATCGCCGCAGAATATATAAAGACCTCCACCGAAAGTCTAAGAGAAGAATCTGATGTGAATTCGGAAATTGAGCTGTATTGCTTCAGCAAAGGGGATGTTTGTGTCGGTATAACAAAAAAAGGCGGAAAGCTCTGCTATATGATGAATCCTGCCGATGTGGGCGGTGAAACCATCAGTACCAAGGAAGCGGTCAGTCGCGGTAAGAAATATCTTAAGGAAATCGGCTACACTTCTATGAAAGAAAGCTACTACAGTGTCTTCGACGGAATCTGCACCGTCAATTTCGCTTTCACGAAAAACGGCATCAAACACTACAGTGACCTGATAAAAGTCAGTGTTGCCCTGGATAGCGGTGAAGTGCTCTCAATCGATGCGAGAGGCTATCTGATGAACCACATAGAAAGAGACATCTATGACGAAAAAATCACAGCTGAACAGGCAAGAAATATCATTTCCGCCAGCCTTGAAATTCTGACCGAAAGTTCGGCAGTTATCCCGCTTGACACAGGCAAAGAAGCATATTGTTATGAGTTCAGATGCAAAGATTCAAAAGGTCAGGAAGTGCTGATTTTTATTGACAAGGCAACAGGCGAAGAGCGTGACATTCTTCTGCTTTTATATGCCGATGATGGCGTAATGACGAGATGAAGGGAATTATGAATTCGGATGCGGACAACCCCTCAGTCACTTCGTGACAGCTCCCCTTTCAGGAGAGCCGAGGCTTAGGTGCTATTATAACTGAATTACGTAGCAGTTTTCATCTGAAAACAACTCTGCACCCGCCGAATTTGCTTTTTCAAAACTATAAAAAAATCCACCTGATAGATTATCAGGCGGATTTTTGCTTGGTTAAATTTGTGGGCAGGAAGTACCGAATTACAGATAAGTTTGTCGCAATTCCGCATTCATAATTCACAATTCACAATTCACTTAATGCATCTCGAGCAGGGAGTATAACCCTCAGCTTTTATCCGGTCGATTGTTATGGCAATTTTTGATTTGCTTAAAAATGAGCAGGAGCCGATGTGATATTTGCTACCACTTTTGGTTACATAATATTTTCCTGAGGACACTGCCGTAGAGGAAACTGTGGTGGTCTGAGGTTTAGCTTCGGAATGTGTTGTAGTGTCAGTAGAGATATTCTCTGACGGATAGTATTCTTCATAGTAATCTTCTTGTGTGACATCTTCAGTAAAATCTTCTGTGTGCCTTGTTGTGGTAGTTTCGGATATTTGGCTATATTGGATTTCCTGCATTATTATCTGCTGAGAAAGCTCTGAGATTGATTCCTCGCAACTTTCAATTTTTTCCAGAGCCTCGTCATACTTTCCCCACAAAACCTTGAGGTTACGGTGCTCATTACAGGCAACACCGAAACCTAAAACTGTTGCAATTACGGATAAAATAAGCATAAAACTGAGACTTCTCTTTGTGAAATTTTTGCTGATTGAAAATTTTACTTCCTTATCCACGTGTGTACCTCTTAAAGCAGTTGATAGGAGTATTTTACCATTTAGTCTTCGTGCTGTCAAATTTTATTGACTTGTGATTTTTCAGGAAAATTTTACAGTCATAAGTACCAATTTAAAACAAAAAAATTGAGCAAACTAATAAAGATTACAAAAAAGTAAAAAATCTCTTGAATTATTTTTAATTTTATGTATGATATATAATAGCGTAAAGTTTTGATTTACTATAAAACTTTTTTAGAAATATAATTATGGGGTGATAATTTGAAAGTACAATTTACAGAAACAATTCTTCGCGACGCGAACCAATCTCTCATTGCAACCCGAATGCCCTTCTCTGATTTTGAACCCATTCTCAGTGAGCTTGACAAGGCAGGCTATTACTCACTTGAATGCTGGGGCGGTGCAACTTTTGACTCTTGTCTTCGTTACCTTAATGAAGATCCTTGGGAAAGACTCAGAAAAATGCGTAAGGCTTGTCCGAACACAAAGCTTCAGATGCTTCTCAGAGGTCAGAACCTCTTAGGCTATAAGCATTATCCCGATGATGTTGTAAGAGCTTTCATCAGAAAGTCAGTTGAAAACGGTATTGATATTATCCGTATTTTCGATGCTCTCAACGATCTTCGTAATATCGAAGTTGCTGTTGACGAAACACTTAAGTGTGGCGCACATCCCTCAGGTACTATCTGCTATACTCTTTCACCTATCCATTCACTTGAAAACTATGTGAGTCTTGCAAAGGATATGGAAAAGATGGGCGTTAAGTCAATCTGTATCAAGGATATGGCAGGCATTATGGGTCCTCAGGAGGCCTATGATCTTGTCAAAGCGATCAAGGCTGAGGTTAAACTTCCTCTTGTTGTTCACACACATTCAACAACAGGTCTCGGCGCACTCACTCTTCAGAAAGCTGTTGAAGCAGGCGCAGATGTAATTGATACCGCTATTTCCTGTTTCTCAGGCGGTACTTCACAGCCTCCTACAGAAACATTGGTATATGCTCTTAAACAGCAGGGTTATGAAGTTGACGTGGATATGGATTCACTCAAAAAGATCAATGACTTCTTCAAGCCTATCAGAGCAAAGGTTCTTGAAAGCGGTCTTCTTAATCCTGTTGTTCTTGCAACAGATACAGACGCTCTTCTCTATCAGGTGCCCGGCGGTATGCTCTCAAATCTTGTTGCTCAGCTTACAGCTGCAGGTAAACTTGACAACTTTGAAGAGGTGCTTCTTGAAGTGCCCAGAGTAAGAGAAGATTTAGGTTATCCTCCTCTTGTAACTCCTTTGAGTCAGATGGTTGGTGTCCAGGCAACATCAAACGTTCTCGCAGGTGAAAGATATAAGAACATCTCAAAAGAAATCAAGAACTATTTCTTCGGTTTCTACGGCAAAGCTCCCGGTGAAGTCAACGAAGAACTCGCAAAGAAAATCCTCGGCGACGAGAAACCCGTAACTTGCCGTTTTGCTGATACTCTTGAACCCTATTTTGAAAAGGCAAAGGCTGAAATAGGTGACAAGGCAAAGAGCGACGAAGATGTTCTTTCATATATTGCATTCCCCACTCAGGCAGAGGCTTTCTTTGACAAACGTGAGGAAAAGGCAAGAAATACTTTCAAATACACCATCAGAGAAGTATAAGGAGGTAAGATAAAATGTTTGCAAATCTTAAAATGCCTCTTACAGATGCTCTTGCAACCTCTCTTATCGGTATTACAACAGTTATCTGCATTCTTGCAGTTATCGCTGTGCTAATCATACTTGTTTCAAAGGTTATCAGAGCAATTGAAGGTGCAGCTACCAAGAAAGCTCCTGAAGCACCTTCTGTTGCAGCTCCCGTTTCACCGGCTGGTGTACCGATGCCTGCAGGTATGAATCAGGGCGAACTTGAACTTATAAACACAGATGAAAAGACAGCCGCAGTTATTATGGCAATCGTTTCAGATAAGAGTGGTATTCCCCTTAACAGACTTAGCTTCAAGTCAATCAAACTTGTGGAGGATAAAAAATAATGAAATATGTAGTTACATTAAACGGAAAAAACTATGAAGTTGAAGTTACAGAGTGCGATGCTGTACTTCTTAACGTTACAGATGCAGTAGCAGCTCCTGCTCCCGTGGCTGCACCCGCAGCGGCTCCTGTAGCAGCACCCGCAGCTGCACCTGTTGCAGGCGACGGCACAAAGGTACCCTCACCTATGCCCGGAACAATTCTCAGTGTAAACGTAAGTGTTGGTCAGGCTGTCAAGACAGGTGATGTACTTATGGTACTTGAAGCTATGAAAATGGAAAACGATATAGTTGCTCCCTGTGACGGTACTATTAAACAGCTTCTCGTAAGCAAAGGCTCAACAGTTAATACTGACGATGTACTCGCAGTACTTTGATTCCCAAAAACTTTAAACTAAATTGAAAAGGAGATTTTCTCTATGGATATGATTAAAGACGTCCTTGTGGGCTTATGGGAATCATCAGGTTTCGCAGCACTTTTTGCAGACGGCACATTCCTCTGGCAGAATCTTGTAATGATTCTTGTGTCATTTGTGCTTCTCTACTTCGCAATTGCTAAAAAGTGCGAACCTCTGCTTCTCGTACCCATCGCATTCGGTATTCTTCTTGCAAACCTCCCCGGCGCAGGTCTTATGGACGACCCCACAGGTCTTATGGATACCTCAAACATAGTCGAAGGCGCACATTGGTATGACAGCGGTGTACTAAGGCTTATATACGCAGGTGTTAAGTCGAGTATTTTCCCCTGTATTATCTTCCTTGGCATCGGTTGTATGACCGACTTCGGCCCCCTTCTTTCAAACCCGATGTCACTTCTTTTAGGTGCCGCAGCTCAGCTTGGTATCTATGTTGCATTTGTTATTGCAATTCTTCTCGGTTTCACACCTCAGGAAGCTGCATCAATCGCTATTATCGGTGGCGCAGACGGTCCTACAGCTATTTTCCTTACAGGTAAGCTTGCAGGTCACCTCTTAGGTCCCATCGCTGTTGCAGCTTACTCATATATGGCTCTTATTCCTTTCATTCAGCCTCCCATTATGAAGGCTCTCACCACAGAAAAAGAGCGCAAGGTAGAAATGAAACAGCTTCGCAAGGTTTCAAAGGTAGAAAAGATAGTTTTCCCTGTTGTTGTTCTTGTAATCTGTGCATTCATTCTTCCTTCAGTTGCACCTCTTCTCGGTTTCCTTATGCTTGGTAACCTCTTCAAAGAGTGCGGTGTTGTTGACAGACTTTCAGACACAGCACAGAATGCACTTATGAATATTGTAACAATTATGCTCGGTCTTACAGTTGGTGCTACCACAAACGGTCAGACATACCTTAAGGCTGAAACTCTTAAGATTGTTGTACTTGGTCTTGTGGCATTCTGTTTCTCAACAGTAGGCGGTCTTCTTCTCGGTAAGGTTCTTTATGTTATCACCGGCGGTAAGGTTAATCCTCTTATCGGTTCAGCAGGTGTTAGTGCCGTACCTATGGCTGCACGTGTATCACAGAACGAGGGCAGAAAGTACAACCCCAGAAACTTCCTTCTTATGCACGCAATGGGTCCCAACGTTGCAGGTGTTATCGGTTCGGCTGTAGCAGCAGGCTTCCTGCTTGCAATGTTTAAATAAGAAAACATCGCGTTTTTGATTCGTCTTGCCTCGCCTGAAAGGTGAGGTGGCAGACCGAAGGTCTGACGGATAGCTTAACCGCGCTAGCAAAAAGAACGCCCCTCGGCGAGCGATATAAAAATTAAGACAGTCTGATATCCAGGCTGTCTTTTTTTGTCCGTACTCAGAAAAGTCAGTGCAAGAGGTGAGCTGCGGCTCCGTCAAATCGCTTTGCGATTTACGGCAACTGCCGTTGCCGTCCCGAAGGCACTTCGGTTACGTAGCCGCACCATCCACCGAGTAAGCTTGATGTTTTGGGAGAAGTATGGTATAATTAAAGCTATTAAACTTAAAGCTTGCGGAGGTATAGATATGATACCAACGAGAGAAGTTGCAGAAAAACTTTTAGTAGAAGCGGAAAAAATCAATCCCGGACCTTGGGGAAATCACAGCAGAACGACAGCACATTGTGCCGAAAAAATAGCACAGTTATGCGACGATATGGATGCAAATAAAGCGTACATATTAGGTTTGTTACACGACATCGGAAGAAAATTTGGAGTCAGACATTTAGGACATGTATCAGACGGTTTCACTTATATGATGAAATTAGGATATGATGAAGTAGCCAAAATTTGCTTAACCCATTCATTTAACAACCAATCTCTTAATGAATACATAGGAAAAAATGATACAACCGCAGAAGAATATGAGCTTATCGAGTCTCAATTACAGGCTGTTGTATTTGATGAATATGATAGACTTATCCAACTTTGCGATGCATTGGCAGGCACCGAGGAAGTATTGGACATTGAATTAAGAATGGAAGATGTAAAGCAGAGATACGGTAGCTATCCAAAGAACAAATGGGACCGTAACATCGAGTTAAAAAAGCATTTTGAAAACAAATCCGGGAAAAATATATATGAGCTGGTCGAAAAAGATAGCTTCAAACCTTAAATAGATAAAGTTCAACAAAACAAAAAAGTAGCAGACCGGAATCTGCTACTTAATTTTTTTCACGCTCGCCGCGAGGCATTAATTTTTGCTGGCGCGATTAACCTCTCCGTCAGATCTTAGGTCTGCCACCTTTCCTTTCAGGCGAGGGAAGACGAATCAAAAACGCAATGTTGCTCGGTGGCTTCTCTCTTACCTCCACCGCCCACTTCCCCGCGTACCAACAAAAATGCAAAACAAAAAGGAAGCATCGCTGCTTCCTTTTAAATCAGTTGATTTTACCGTAAAGTGAAACCTTTTCTGCGCCTGCGTCAGTTCTGGGAGCTCTTGTGGGAGCTGCAGGTGCTGATGCACTGTTTGAACGGCCACCGTTTCTGCCTTTGCCGCCACGATTGTAGCCACCCTTACCGCCTCTGCCACGGTTGTAACCGCCCTTTG
>JAZQZO010000353.1:0-13056 GCA_045634065.1 Acutalibacteraceae bacterium | reverse complement strand
GCTCTCTTTCTGCTTATTGTCAAAACAATCCCGATGGAGTTATCGAAGGTAACTACACCAAAGAATACGGTTTCAGAGTTGATACCGATGAACATAGCTACATTTTGAGATGCAATCCCACCAAAGGCGATTACAACTTTTATGTTTACGCTTATGACCGTGAAACGTTTGAAAAACATCTTAATGAAATAGGAGGTAAAGATATGGGTACAGAAGAACTAAAAAGCACTCTGTATGATATGATGCACGCAGAACAGCAGAATTACAGAGAATGGCTTATGAAACAGCAACCCGAAGAAATTTTAAGTCACACTTACGAATTTACAGTTCGTGAGGATATTCTTGTTGCACTTGAAGAAGTCGAGCTTTCAGATGAGCTTATGAAAGCATTGATGGATTCACCTTCACCGTTGCAGGAAGTTTATGAAATGTTTGCAGACAAAGAAACAGATTATATGCAGACTTTAAGAGATACGATAACGGAAACGGCGGAGCATAATTTTGAAAAGCAAACAGAGAACACATTAACTGTTCTCGTTGTTGCACCGGGAGAAAAGCCGAAAGCTGAAACTATTGATTGTGGACTTGAAAGTTTACAACAGCAGGTTGGTGGATATATCGAAGCGGTTTATCCGTTTGAAGAACCCGTAGGACTTGTTTGTAACGAAGAAGGAAAAATAAACGGTATGCAGTTAAACCGTGCTTTGCGTGACGATGATAACAGTATCTACGATATTGTTTCGGGAACATTCCTTGTTGTGGGTCTTGGTGAAGAAGATTTCTGCTCCCTTACTCCCGAACAGATTGAGAAGTATTCGGAACATTTTGCAGAACCCGAAATGTTCTTTATGCTTGACGGTGAAATTCAGGCAATTCCGTATAACGATCCGAGTAAATTCCCGCTTTATGAAAAATCTTTTGCAGAAGCAAGAGATAGAGAAGAAATATCAGCATACAGACTTTCTTCAAGAGCAGACAATATGTGCAAAACTGCTATTGAAGCTGCTATCAACGATAACTATTCGGATTGCAGACTTGACCCCGAAGGTGCGAAAAAAGTTGTTGAGAATTTCGGCATTGACCGTGTGAAGAAAATTCTTGCTCTTACTTGTATCGTAAAAGATTATGACGGCAGAATATCACCTGAGAATAAGGCTTGGGCAAAAACAGTTCGCCCGAATGATGTTAAAGAAAAGATTGATTTAACTCTCGTTATTGACGGTGTTAATCCCGGTCTTACAGATATTTTTGTCAGACAAGTAAAGAGAATTGAAACAGAACGTTCCGAAAAGAAACCTTCTGTTTTGAAGAAACTTGAATCTGCAAAAGATAATATTTCACCTTCTTCTACTACTCCAAAGAAGAAAGACCAGGTGCTGTGATTTGCGTAAACGAAATAGAAATATTGAAATGACATTTTGGGTAAGCGATGAAGAAAAAGAAATAATTGAAAAGAGAATGAATTTGTACGGCGGTATAAATCGAAGTTCTTTTCTCCGCAAAATGGCTTTGGATGGATATATAATCAATTTCGATGTTCCTGAACTTGATAATATTATTTCACTTTTGCGTCGTACAAGTAACAACATTAATCAGATAGCTATTAAGGTTAATGCTACCGGTGTTATTTATCCAAATGAGATAGCAGAAATTCAGCAAAAACAAACGGAGCTATGGTGTATGCTAGATAAGATAATTGCAAAATTTTCAAAGGTAAAATGACATCCTTGCAAAAAATTTTGATTTCAAATATATTGAAATCGAAACGGAGGTTATGTTATGAAAATGGTTAAAATATTTCTTACACCAGTTCGCTTATTCCTGACTGTTACAATATCTGTATTTAAGTTTTTGTTGTCAATCTCATCAACCGTATTAGCCTTAATTGCGTTTGTTGTATTAATGGTCAGTATTTTCTTTTTTATTGATGGAGAGAAAACAGACGGTATATATGCTCTTGTTTTTGCTTGGTTTATTAGTCCTTGGGGAGTGCCGATGGTTGCTACTTGGTGTCTTTCAAGGCTCATTATTTTCCGTGATTGGCTTAAAAATTAACGCTCTAATTGTGAACAATTTGTAAACAATGCAAATTTTTGTGTAACATTTTCAATATTTCGACATATGTTATTAGGTGGAGTTTCTGCCCGAAATACTGAAAGGTGGATTTGTATGGTTAGCGAATTAGAAAAAAGAGCGTGGGTCGAGATACTGAACATGATGGTTGACTATGAAGTTAGTCTTGGTGATGAAATGGATTGCGATTTTATAGCTGAGACAACTACTTTAATTCTGAAAATTGAAGGAAGATTACCTGACCCGAAAGAAGTTGAGAAAAGTAAGCAAAAGTTAATAAAGCTTATGGAAGAAAGATGGAAAGAGGCGAAAAATGGCGGTAACGAGAATAATCAAAATACATAACAATCCGAAACTCACTTCGGTCTCCACTCTTAAAGACCGAATTGAATACGGATTAAACCCTAAAAAAACAAATGGAACAAGTTTTGTTTCAACCTATTCTTGTGATAAGAACACAGTTGCTTCTGAATTTGCTCTTGCTCACGCAAAATACATTTCAAAAACAGGAAGAAATACAAAGAATAACGTTCTCGCATATCAGATTCGTCAATCGTTTAAACCGGGAGAAATCACTCCCGAAGAAGCCAATGCTATTGGTTATGAGTTAGCCGAAAGATACCTCAAAGGAAAGTTCTCTTTTGTCGTTGCAACACACATCGACAAAGCTCATATTCATAATCATATTTATTTTAATTCGGTTTCTCTTGATTGCTCTCATAAGCATCGTGACCGTAAACGTTCTGCCAAAGATATCGCACGGTTAAGCGATTTGATTTGCATTGAGCATCAGCTATCAACAATAGAAAATCCGCAACACCGGAATACATCGTATGCAAAATGGGAGGGATACACACCGTATCTCTCCCATCGTGATTTATTGCGTAATGATATTGACGAAGTTATATCTTTGATGCCAAATGATTTTGATAAGTTTCTAGAACTGATGAAAGAACGAGGCTATGAAATAAAGGTCGGCAAACATATTGCTTTCAAGAAGAAAGAACAGAAAAAGTTTATAAGGCTTCGTTCACTTGGTGATGGTTATTCTGAAGATGATATTCGATTGAGTATTACTGAAAAAAGAAGCAGACCATCAAAGGAAAAACAAACTGAAAAAACAAGTTTGCTCATTGATGTTCAGAAAAAACTTGATGAAGGCAAAGGTCAAGGTTACGCTAATTGGGCGAAGGTGTTTAACCTTAAACAAATGGCAAAGACCGTAATGTTTTTGCAGGAGAACGATTTTGAAAATATCGAAAAACTTTCATCTGACATAGATGTTCTTTCATCGGAAATATCAGAAATGAAAGCCGAAATAAAAAAGTTGGAAATTCGTCTGACAGAGCTTTCTACACTCAAAACTCAGATTATCAACTATGCTAAAACTCGAGATATCTTTGAACAGTACAAAGCATCGGGTTATTCAAAAAAGTTTTTTAATGAACATGAGGGTGAAATTATTTTACATCGAGCAGCCAAAAAAACTTTTAATGAGCTAGGAATAAAAAAATTACCAACAGTAAAATCAATAAACAAAGAATACGATGAAGTTCTACAAAAAAAGAAGAAATTGTATTCGCAATATCATTCATCGAATGAAAAGTACAGAGAAATGCTGAAGCATAGAGCAAACATTCAAACCATACTCGGACAAACGGTTTCTGCCAAAAACAGCAAAAAAGAACAGGAACAGTCACATTAAAAATACAGCCTCAAGGAAACAAATCCTTGGGGCTGTTATTTTTTTGAAGCTCCGTAGGAGCGCTGCTCGAAAAGAATTTGCAAATTTTTCTTTTCGATTTGTAGGGGTTTGGGGAAGATAATTCACCAACAAGCATCAAAAGAATTTTTGATTTGCAAGGAGTGTGTACACACTTGCCCTGCTTGCAAATTTTGTTTATAAAAGGGCATTAGACTTCACTTTCAATCATAACTATTTCTTTGTCTGTTAACGCATACACATCGTATAGCATTAGATCGATTTGCTTCATGCCTTCTTCACGGTCAATCTCGCCACTGAGAATAGAAGAAACAATAGATACAAACTTGTCTTGTTCATTGGAACTAATCTTAGGCAGATAGAGCTTTCTTACATTTTTTGGCTTTACCTCAGCAAATGTGCGTCCTTTTTCCTGTGTTAAACTTCTATACACATAGTTATTTAACTTAGAGTTGAGAACAGCAAGTACAAACTCATATGAATACGAAATTCCCTCTTTTAACCGTAAAACAAGAAGAGTGTTTAGTACATAGAAACCATCATTGTCAATTGTGGCACGAATGCAATCCGAAGTTTGTCGCATAACAATCTTTTTGCCAGCAAATAACTCAGGAGTTCTTGGCCAGTGCAAAGAGTACCATGGAATCATACCTTTTTGAGTTTCTCGCTTTTTAGAGAGGCGTTCTTCGTGAGGTTGCATATAAGAGAAAATATTTTTATATTTAGGTGTATTGCTCCATTTGGTAGAGTAAATAATTAGTTCACCTTTCCAACTTGTTTTATACCGATCTATTATTTTACCTGTCAGAAGTGGCCGAAGAATATCAGGTTCAAAATTGTTTTCGGTTGCCATATCTTGTGTGATACAAAACACATCATTACCGCCTGAAGAAATTCCAGCAGCCATTTCCTCTGCAACTTCATCTATGGTAACAGATTGAGCTTTAACTTTTTTGAGAATATTACTTCCACTTTGATTTACACCAAGAACTCTTCCCGGCGTTTCGAGCAAGGTATTATAATCAATCGTTTCGTTGTAACTTCCCCAATGAATTTCCTTGTTTGGCACTTCACGGAAATCAGCATATTTAATTTGATAATCGACATTGCAAGCTGCCATTTCTGCTAAGAAAATACAAGTCGGCACTTCTGCCTTTTCAAAAACATTATCACCAATGTTTATTACACACTTCAAATGCTTGCTGTCAGTAAGGAAGGTTCTGGTTTTCTCATACTCGTTTTGGAATAGTAAGGTGTTCGGAACAATGAAGCACAAAACTCCTTTTGGGGCAATCATCCTTGCACTCATACTGATGAAATAGTTGTAAGTATCAGGAGTTCTCATATGAACATCGTTGTATTTCGTCTTGAAGAGGTTTTTTTCTGCATCGGATAGTTTTGCACCGTACGGAGGATTACCAATCACGATGTCGAAGCCACCATTATCCCTGAAAACCCTTGCAAAATCAAGATTCCAAAGAACAAAGGGTTTTGAAGGTCGGCGAACAGCAAAGCTATATTCTAACTTCGTTTCTTCGGTACATCCTGCCAATTGTTCACTTATTATCATATCTTTAAGTCCCTGAATTTTGCCTTTGAGTTCAAATTTCTTATGCGGTTCATCACAAATGAAGAGTTCATCCTGAAGTTTCAGAAGCTGTTTAACAACTGTTTCAAATCCTGAATGCCCGAAATCCATCTGAACTCCGGCAGTCATTGTTCCGAGAATATCGCTCTCTTTAACCAATTTAACACCCTTGAACTCATCTATAAGGCTGTTGCCGCAAAGAATATTGCATTCAAGATTAGGCAAAGGCAAGGGGTTTTTATGACCTTCAAGGTCGTTGGAGGCATCAAGTGTAATTTCGTCATCGATTACAAGAGACAACCATAAACGAAGCTGAGTAATATCAATAGCTGAAGGTTCAATATCCACAGCAAAGATTGAATTTCTGATGGTGTTGAGTTTGAGCGCATATGGTGAACGCTCATTTTTGTACATAAGACGCTTTGCATTTGCGTTCATTCCAATGGAGATATATGCAGTGATGTTTTCTCTTGCTCTGACAATCTCATTAACCATACCAAGCGGGAAAGCTCCCGAACCAACTGCAGGGTCAGCAACACGCACCGAAGCAAGGGCATCGTCGATGTCCTTAAGCTTGTTGACTATAACTTCACCGGTTTCGTTTACTTTGAAAAGCTGAGGTGAAATGAACATTCCTCCATTACCCAGACGTTTCGATTTGTCGGTGTCTTCGCCTTTCATAAAGTCGCCAAACAAAATAAAATCACGAATGGCTTCTTCTGGGAGACTTGTTTTCCTGACAAGATAATTGATAAGGCTTTCCTGACACATATAGTGAACAATTTCACGAGGTGTGTAGAAAGCTCCTTTGGATTTTCTGTCCTTAACCTCGAGCAGATTCTCAAAAATCTTGCCGAGCATTTCAGGGTCAACGGCAACTTCACGTTCCATAGGCTCATCTTCACTTATTGTGAAGTTGTATCTGTCAAAAATGTCAAGAATACCGTTTGCATTACGGTCGTTAGCATCTTTTTTGTTTGAGAAAATTTCGTCGGGAATATCAAAAACGTTAGATTTCCAATCATATCCGTCAAGAGGCTCAAACAAACCGCCTGACAGAAAGGGTATGCGGCAATGCAATTCAGGGCAATATCCCATAGGACCACGATTGCGATTCAACGTGGAATAGAATAACGGTTCAAGATAATTTTCGAAGAAATTTCCCTTATGGTTTTTAGAAAACTCAAAGATTGTGCGAAGGAACTTTCTTGAGCCGTCACCCCAAGTTTTCTTTCTCGGCATATAGTTTGCGATTACTTCTTCATCGCTATCAGCGATTGAATCCAATGCTTTTGAATTCAGTCTATATGTACCGTCCGGCTGTTGAATATAAATCTTTGGTAAACTGTCTTTTATAATTCTGCCCTGAGCACCGGAAACATAGAAAACGTTGTTGTATTCCTTTTCCGTAAGGACAGAAGGCCATACGTTAACTCCAAGCCAGCCTTTCTTCTGAAGGAAATAAAGGAAGACAATCTGACCCATAAGCTTCTTAGCATATTGCTCAGAAGTAAATCCGCATCTCTTTGACTCCTCAACGAAGTCGTCATTGCTGTCAAGAAATTCCTGAAGCTGATAGAATTTTTCACAATAAAGCTCGAAGAATTCTTTTGTAACTCTTTCAACACTGAAAGCTTCTTCCAATTCATCAAGGGTTGGATTGGAGTTACGGTCAATTATAAACTGACGGAAACGCTCAATAGCCGTGTGACAAGGCTCATCTCTACCGACAAGGAAAGAATATCTTTTTGCAGGCGTAATATTTTCGGTTGTCTTGAGCTTACCTTTTTCGATTTTCATCTCATAATCAAGACGAACAAAGGATAAACGCCACTTGGATTCTCCTGCTGTGTAGAAAGCAACTATAGCTGCATCACAATTACCGCTTTCAATAAGCTTCTTTGCATAACTACGCTGTGTGCTTCGCGAACTCTCTACATAGTTTTCTTTTTTTAGTTCAACAGCAAAAATCGCAATTTTTTTCTTATCAGGAGAAGTATAATTGCCTATATGTGCACTGCCTTTGATATGTGTTGAAAAGTTGGAAAATTCACCACGGAAATTATTAGGGTCAACAAAACTCAAAGAATCAAATATTTCTCTTATGAATTCAACATAATTTCCGACAGAATATTCAGAAGTCAAAATGTTTTCAATTTTATTTAAAACTGCACTCATTTTTTACCTCCACAAAGATAACAAGATAAAATTATCTCTTTTTTACCATCCACGATAGACTTTCTCTCTCTCTTTTCTTCAAGATATGTTTCTGGAACCAATCGAACGATATCGAAATAAAGAGCAACGATATCAGATGCAAGATTTATAGCTTTAACGACATCCTTTGATACCTTTGCAGGTATCTCACCGTTTTCCCACCTGCGAATCAGTGTTTTCATAATCTCTTCCTGTTCGTCGGTAAGTTGGTCTGTAGCTAATATAGCTTTTATTGTTTTGATAATTTTTGCATCGTTACCTGCAACCATAGGCTTTTCAATAGTGATTTCTTCATCTTCTACGAGCATATTGTCAAAAGCTTCACTGTTGTTCTTTAGGTGATCATAATATTCGCCGGACACACTCGCCTTGGGCGTTGATATGTCAGCCTCTATGAGCTTGATGGCATCCATAAACGAAAGTTGAGAAGTAAGAACACCATCCGTCCTGAAAAACGATTTCAAAGCGCCTTTGCGAATAAATGTGACTGTTGAATCCGTCTCTGAATCTTCGTCAAATTTCGCTGACTTTGCCTTTTGAGGCAAGCGCTTAATCTGAGCAAACAGTTTAGGTTCATTATCTCTTATTTGTCTGATTATCGAAAGATAAGCAAGCTCGGGGTTGGTACTTTCTTCATCTTCACCATCAATATCTTTATTCAAATCACTAAACAGCTTCTGGGGTGATACTTCTTCGTCGTCGGATAAATATTTGAAATCTTCACCAAGCGTATCGTGGAATGACTGAAGTTTTTCAAGAATTCTGTCTTCCAAGGGCATATGCTTTGCACTCTGTGCTGTCGGGAAGAAATTGAACACGAAGATTCTGTCAAATTCTGTGCCAACACGGTTTATACGACCAACACGTTGCATTATTCGGGTAGGATTCCAAGGAAGATCATAGTTTACAAGAACGTTAGCTCTGTGAAGGTTAATACCTTCAGCGAGAACATCTGTTGTAATAAGCAAATCATATTTATCGTTATCTTTTGCCTTGTTCTTCGGATTGAAACTATCTTCTATTTCAACTTTCAACGCTTGTGAGCTCTTGCCGCTGAAACAAACGATTCTTTTACCATAAATACCACGAAGATTTTCATAAAGATATTCTGCGGTTTCTGTTGATTCGGTAAAAACGATGATTTTGTTGCCTTTAATATATGAGTTGTTCATAAGCTCATATTTGAATTTTTCTAATTTGGGGTCAATCTTAATCATTCCCCAAAGATCGCGAAGGTATTTTAACTCAGCAAGGTCTCTCTCCAATGCTTTCAAAAATTTGGGTTCGAAATCAGATGTTTCAAAAGCCATAACATCTTCATTTTCAATGAGATACATAAGCTTTTTGGTGTCACCATTATCAAGTAAATCGTAGACATTTACCTTTTTGCTGATGTAAACTTTTCCTGATTTAACCATTTCAATAAATTTTTCATACGATTCAATGAATCTTCCAAGAGTCATTGAAAATGCATAAAAACTGCTTTCCAAGCGCTTTATGAGGATGCCTTTCATAAAACCGCCCATGTTACGCTGAGAAATCAATAATTGAGCATATTTTTTCTTATCCTTTAAGAAAAGAAGAGGTGTATATCTGGCGTAACCAAAATCTTTGATTGCGGCTATTGTTTCGGTAAATGCTTCGTCCGTTTTATCGTCAAATTCATATATGATTTTTTCCGGACTTCCTGCGGTCGGGAAATGAAGTCCTTGTTTTTCCAAATCATCTTTATAATACTGCTGAACCTCACCACGGGTACGACGTATCATTACTTCTCGAATAAGTCTGTCTCTTATAATTTCAGAGTTTTCTCTGAGTTGAGCACGATATGCAAGCGAACCCGGCACCATCTTGCTCAATTTCGAATTCAATCCTCTGAAGAAGCCTTCAATATTCTTAATTCCATTGATAGTGCCACTTTGCTTTGCTTGGAAAAGATAAATCTGATTTTCAATATCACTTGTGTAGTTATTTATTGGGGTCGCCGAAATAAGCACAACTTTTTTGTCACGACAAATCTGGTGCAACTGTGTAAAGCTTTCTGTTCCGCTGTTTCTGAACCTGTGCGCTTCATCGATAAAGATATAGCTGTACTTATCTGTACCTTTTTCTATGATTCTATCGAGTTTGCCAAGCGACTCTACATCACACCTTGAAACGTCAAATTCTTGAAGAACACTTCTCCAATAGTCAACAAGCACAGGAGGGCAGATGAAAAGCTTGTATGTATCTCTCTTAAATGAGTTTGCAAGCATTGCACAAATATATGTTTTACCCAAACCTACGACATCAGAGATAAACACACCATTGTAAGCATCTAATTTTTTGCGTGCCTGAGTAACTGCATCAATCTGATACTGAAGACGCATGTATCCATCAGGTAAAAGTGTCTCAAAGCTTTCTTTGTCGGCGTTTATTTCCTCTTTAAAGAATTCGTATATTGTCTTGAGATAAAGCTGATAAGGTGTAATATCATCTTTCATCCATGTGTTTTCTTCAACAGCCTCAATATAAGTATCTTTTATATCAACACCCTTAGCCCACAATTCTTCAAATCTATCAAGAGCAAACTGTACATCGGCAGCATCTTTAAGTTCGACATTAAATTCAAGATTGTTTACAAGTCCCGCTTCTGAAAAATTACTCGAACCCGTAATTACACTACCATACATATCCGGCACTTTAACCGGATCTTTTCTCATTATGTACACCTTTGCGTGAACAGGAGCTTCGGTATACATACGCATCTCTAATTTTCCGGTTTTTAACCAGTCGATAAAAACACGAACGCCTTTTTCAATATCTGCAGTAGAATCAACCTGCTCAAATTCTGCTTTTACTTCGTCACTTATAATTTCTCTTCCCTCATTAGAAGAAATGGATACCATTTTTGATTCATCGTTTGCTCTGTCAATAATTTTGACAGTAAATCGATCAACATTTAATCCGACAAGTATTCTGATTTTTTCGACGCTTTCCAAGGATTTGTAAAGCTTAAAAAATCCGCTTGAGCGAAAATATCCTACAAGCACGTCAAAAAATTGTGTGTTACTCTTTAGTATATTAGCAAAACGAGTATATAAATCTCTATCAGGCTCATTTGTAAAAAACTTCAAATCATTTTGAATCATAATAATACCCCTTTAACATAGATGCCTTAATATAGTTACACAATTATATATCTATTATGATAATGTTTTTAAAATAATAAGTCAACTACTTTGCGTTCAAAAAACAAGGAGACAAGGTTTATTAAAACATTGCCTCCTTATCATCGATAAAAATTTCTTAAGAAAAAACTCAATCATCCATAAACATCAAATATTCCGCAGCTCTGCCTTGAAGGCGTCTTTTGATTTCAGCTTTTCTTTCATCGGAAACAGATTTCGTTTCTGTTTCATAAATCATTGGTATGGGTTTTATACCGCCGCAATCTTCAAGCGTTTCTTCTTCTGAATATTCACCCAATTTATGATTTTTACGTATTTCTTCGGGGAAATAATCCGTTGGCTCGGAATATACGATTTTCTTATTATCATCCATATCAGTAAACCTCCTTATTTACCACGTTTGATCTTCATACGGTGTGTTATCAACGCCTTTTTCGAGCAGACCAGAAACCATTTTATCAAGAGGCTTCTTCCACATGGCTCTGAACCATTTGGTGTTGCCGAAGATTTTTACGATTGCGGGACTGACGGCATAATATGTTCTGATAAAAGCTCTGCCGAAAACGGATTCAGCGAGAATATTGTCACGGAATCTGCGGAGTGTCCACACTTCGGGGCAGTCATACGAGCCATAAACACAGGTCGCAACATAGCATCCGCCGTCGCTGTGATTATATCCCGCACCGAAAAGCTGAGGATCGCTGTTGCTTACCTTTTTACCGTTTTTATCGTAGTTGGTATAACCAACGCCGAAAACCTGATGCTCCGTTCTGCCAACTTTGTTGCCCTTGTTATCATAAGTTGTGTATCCGCCACCGAAGAAATTTTGCTCGGTTCTTCCTACTTTTTTGCCGTTGGCATCGTAATTTGTATATCCTCCGCCAAAGATGTTAGGTTCACTGCGTCCGATTTTCTTGCCGTTACTGTCATAATGAGTGTAACCACCGCCGAAAATATTCTTTTCGCTTCTGCCTTTGTTAGCCATAATGCTTCTCCTTTTTGTTTACAATCCTTTTGTCCACTCTTTGTAAAATACAGATAATCCCATCAACAAAATCAATAACCATGTCATATGTATCATCCCTCAAATCCGAACTTTACTTTTGCTATGGCTATAGTCTAACATCTTTGGTGTCCAATAAAACTCTCTTTATCTGTTCTTTTTACCTCTGCGGATATAATCTTCGTTGATATCGTTACTCCAATCATCAGAGAGAGGTGCGCAAGCTCTGACGTTACATACTGCTCTTGCGACGGATTCATAAACAATACTTGTGCCTTCTTTATCGGCATTGTAGTTTACGGCTCTGTCTGCGCCGATGCCGTATCTTGCGGCAGTTTCAACTGCATCGATATTCGCACCGATGAAAAGGAATTCCCAGCCGTATTTCTCTTTCTGACGCTCAATCATTGCTTTAACTCTCTCGCTTGAATATTTGCGACTTGCATTCTCCATGCCGTCGGTTGTGATGATGAACACTGTGTTCTCGGGCACATCCTCGGGTCGGGCATATTTGTGGACATTGCCGATGTGGTGAATCGCACCGCCGATTGCATCGATGAGTGCTGTACATCCTCCGACAACATAATCTCGGTCTGTCATGGGTCTGATTTCGGAAAGCTCAACTCTGTCGTGAATAACTTCGCTTTCATTATCAAAAAGCACGGTTGAAACATAGCATTTGCCTGACTGCTTTTTCTGCTTTTCAATCATAGAGTTGAAGCCGCCGATTGTGTCGCTTTCAAGACCTGACATCGAGCCGCTTCTGTCAAGAATAAATACAAGTTCTGTTACATTGTTTTTCATTGTTCTTTTCTCCTTTTTCATAACTTCATTAGCAAATTTTTCTGTGATTTCAAGAAGATAATCGTCAAGATAAGAAAGAGCAGTATCTTTCATTTCTTCGTCAACACCGTAGTAGGCTTCTGCGATTGAGCCTGTGATTGCGGCGATTGTGTCGCTGTCACCGCCGATGGAAATTGCATTTCTGATTGCATCCTCAAAACTTGTTGATTCAAAGAATGCTTCGAATGCCTGAGGTACGGATTTCTGACAAATCTCATAGAAATCGTAGTCCTCACGGATTTCATCGAGAGTAAAATTGATATCATAGAATCTCTTGACATAATTTTTGATAACATCAATACGCTTTCTTGTTCTTGCAAGATAAATCGCACCTGCAACGGAAACTGCACCTTTGATTCCTTCGGGATGATTATGGGTAACTTCTGCGGTTGCCTTTGCCAACTCTTCACACTCGGCAAGAGAATTTGCAAACCAGCCA
>JAZQZO010000352.1:0-4454 GCA_045634065.1 Acutalibacteraceae bacterium | reverse complement strand
ACGGGGCCGAGAGTTGAATCCTCAGCATATGCAGGGCCGAGCTTGAGCTCCATAGCGTACTGCTTAAGAAGTGCTACAAGCTTGTCAGCAATGCTTTCCTGAGCAACAACTACTGGAAGAGCCATACATCTTTCGCCTGCGCAACCGAATGATGAGTTGATGATACCTCTTGCTGATCTTTCAAGAGCAGCATCTTCGAGTACGAGAGCGTGGTTTTTAGCTTCGCAGAGAGCCTGAACTCTCTTGCCTGTTGCTGAAGCTTCTTTATATACGTGAAGACCAACCTTTGTTGAACCAACGAAAGTGATAGCCTTAACATCGGGGTGCTTGAGGAAGAGGTCAGCTTCAACTCTTGAGCAGGTAACAAGGTTAACTACACCCTTGGGAAGACCTGCTTCATAAAGAAGCTCGTTGAGTCTCATAGCTGTCATAGGAGTCATTGAAGCGAGTTTGAGAACCATTGTGTTACCTGCAGCAATACAGCAAGGAACCATCCAGCCCATAGGAATCATACCGGGGAAGTTGAAAGGTACAATACCTGCACAAACACCGAGGGGTTCATAGTAGAGGGTTGTGTCATAGCCGTTTGATGTATCTCTCATAGCATCACCCATAAGAAGTGAGGGAGCACTGAGAGCGTGTTCAACGGGTTCTTTAACCTTGAGGATATCACCCTTTGCTTCTGAGAGAACCTTACCGTGCTCAGTAGCGCAGAGAACTGTGAGTTCATCCATATGCTCGATGAGAAGCTCACGGAATTTATAGAGGACCTGTACTCTCTTCATAACAGGTGTGTTTGACCAAGCGGGGAAAGCTGCCTTAGCTGAAGCGATTGCAGCTTCAACTTCTTCTGAGGTACAGCAAGGTGTTTCAGCAATAACTTCACCTGTGCTGGGGTTGTAAACGGGCATATATTTTTCGGTCTTTGACTCTACCCATTCACCATCAATGAAATACTTTAATCTTTTGATCTGTTCCATTTTGGTTAACTCCTTAAATAAATTTTTATATCACCTTATATTAAGCCATAAAATAAAAAATAAATCAATAGTTGTGGCTTATTTTTTATAAAATCATATGGTAATTTTTTTGGCTGCTGCAATTAAATCTTCTTTTGCAGTTGCTTTGACCTGAGAAAAAGGAAGATGGAGAGGATTAGTTTCCACCACCTGAGAAATGCCCAGGTCTGCAATCTGTTTTTCTTCTGCCACATTGAGCCCGACAATTGCAGCCACCTTAGTATGACTGCATCTCTTAGCCACACCGAAAGGCAGTTTACCCATAAGACTCTGATAATCCATTTTACCCTCACCTGTTATAACAAGGTCAGCATCTTTTACTTTATCATCAAAAGCAAGCATATCCAAAATATGATCAATTCCGCCCTTAAGTCTGCCACCAAGAAACGCCACCAAAGCAAATCCAAGGCCGCCTGCCGCACCTGTGCCTTCAAGATCAGACAAATCTTTTTTTAGGTACTCTGCCGAAATATCAGCTAAGTTTTTAAGACCGGCATCAAGTATTTCTACCTGCTTTTCACTTGCGCCCTTCTGAGGACCGAATATGTAAGCTGCACCGTTTTTGCCGTAAAGTGGATTCTTGACATCGCAGAGAACTGTAATTTCACTTTCCTTGATTCTCTCATCAAGACCTGACAGGTCAATTTTGACTATATCACCGAGACCCTCACCGCAAAGTGCAACTTCATTTCCGTATTTATCGGTAAATTTGCCTCCGAGTGCTGACACACAGCCGATTCCGCCGTCAGTAGTCGCACTGCCACCTATTCCAAGGAAAAACTTCCTGATACCTTTATCAAGGGCGTGTTTTATAATCTGACCCGTACCGTAGGTTGATGCCCTCATAGCATCTTTCTTTTTTTCTATGGTTATGCCCGAAGCCATAGCCATTTCAATTACGGCAGTGTCCCCGTAAACTATGGCATAGTAAACATCAATTTCTCTGCCGAGAGGACTTTGAGCCTTAAGCTCAACTTTTTCACTATCCTCTATAGCACACATAAAACTTTCAGTCATACCTTCGCCACCGTCCGCTATAGGTACTTCTATAATTTCAAGATCATCTCTTTCCTCAAGAAGCGATTTTTTCACAAGGCCGCAGACTTCAAGAGACGACAGAGTACCCTTGAAAGAGTCAGGAGCTATAACTATCTTCTTCATTTTATACAACCACCCTTCTGAGTTCTTCTATGCTGTCAAGGACCATTGCACCTGTTGACATCAATCTTTCCTTCGAGTTGTGACCTCTCGCAATAAGAATACAGTCACAACCTATATTTTCGGCCACCTCAAAATCGTGAACAGTGTCCCCTATCATAAGCACATCATTGGCATCGATATCATTCTGAGTTATCCAGGCAAGAGCTATTGCCACCTTGCCTTTGACATAGATATCCCGTGCACCTAAAAGCTGTGTGAAAAGATAATCCATATCGTGGAAGCCCACCTGCTTTTCAAGCCACCTCTGCTCTGTCTGAGAGAGGATAATCTGCTCTATGCCTTTATATTTGAATTCTCTTATGACGGCTTCCGCATCCGGGAAGGTTTCCAGCTCATAGAATCTCTCGTCAAACTCCAATACATACTCCCTGGCTATATCCTCAAACTTTTCGTTTTCAAGGTCGAAGTCAAGACTTTCATAAAACTTTATAATAGGGAACTGAAACTTCTCGTGATATTCTTCTATATCTTTTATGAGCTTTCTCCCTCTTCTTGAAAGAAGAGTGTTTTCAACTTCCAGATTCATCTGCAAATCGTCAAGTATTGTTCCGTTCCAATCCCAGATAATATATTTATATCTCGGCATTTCTTTCTCCTTTTTCATCCGTTACATCAGCAGTTTTTCGTCAATACAGTTGCATACATCTCCAAGATTACGCAGTTTCTCCGCTTCGGCATCAGAAATTTCAATATCAAAACTTTCTTCTATTGTCATAAGAAGCTCAACCACATCAAGGCTGTCTGCCATAATATCTTCCATAGTAGTATTTGTTCTGAGACTTTCTACATCTGCCCCTGTCTGCTGACTGATGATTTCTTTTAATTTCTCCATTGTATCCATATGGGATTCATCTCCTTAAATAATATTACATAGGCTTATTGTTTGTCAAGTAATGACATTTAATTCTAATCTTTTAAACTTTGGCTGTTTTCTGTATATTTCCCATTTTATATGACGAGACTCTCAGTACCAAAACAAAAAGGGAGATACATACTATGAAACTAAAAGCTATTGATATATCAGTTTTTCTCACTCTTATCATCTGCATTATCGCTACCATCTCTTTCGAAAATGACTGCAAGGGCATCAGGGAAGAAGTTCTCAGACTTCACGTCATTGCAAATTCTGACGAAGAATATGACCAGGAGCTCAAGCTCAAAGTCCGCGATGCAGTGCTGAAAGCAGGTGAAACTGTCTTTTCAGGCAGTGAAGATATCATCTCTGCCGAAAGTGAAATTGCAGATAAAAAAGATGTTCTACTTTACTCTGCCGAAGAGACAGTAAGAAACTCAGGCTTAAACTATGATGTAAAAATCGAACTTGCGAGAAGCTACTTTCCTACAAAAACATATGATAATGTCACCTTACCGGCAGGGTACTATAAAGCCGTAAGAATTATCATAGGAAAAGGCAAAGGGAAAAACTGGTGGTGTATTATGTTTCCGCCACTTTGTCTGCCTGCTGCCGTGAATAAAGATAAGATTATAAGAGACTTCCTCACTGAAGATGAAATGGCAATTGTAACTGCCGACCCGGGATATGAAGTACGCTTCTGGCTTATAGAAAAATATTATGAAATTAAAAATCGGCTATTTAGTGAAAGTTAATAGTTTTTGCAGGATAATATAATGAAATCTATTGAAAATATTATGTATAAATGATATGATTGTTACACATAGGTTAATAACCAAAAAACAGGAGTGATATGAAATGCAAAAATATGATATTCTTATCGCCGGTGCATCAACTACAGGTGCCTGGTTTGCTAAGAAAATGGCAGAAGCAGGACACAGTGTCCTCGTAATCGAAAAGCAGAAACCTGAGAATGTTTCAAGAGAATACGACATCTTCCATATGGGCAAGCTGGATATGGAAAGGTTCGGTCTGCATATTCCAAAAAAGGGCGACGATGATTACGGATTCGTTTTCACCTCAGGAAGAAGCTTTTCTCCCTTCGGCAACTATCCTAAAAACGGTGAAGAGACCGTAATAGGTATGCACAAACACGAATACATTATGAATATGAACCGTGAAGCTGAAGCGGCAGGTGCAAAAATTATTTACGGTGCTGCTTTCTCAGATTTCCTCAAAGACGAAAAAGGCACAGTCATCGGCGCCAAATACATAACAGATGATGGCGAACAGCAGGTCGAGGCTCAGCTTGTAGCTGACTGTACCGGTATTCCCTCAGCAGCAAGAAGAAAGCTCCCCGA
>JAZQZO010000351.1:0-5917 GCA_045634065.1 Acutalibacteraceae bacterium | reverse complement strand
TCCTCCACAAAGGGAGCAGTCAGTATATCCTTCATATTCTTTTCACCAGTACTTCCTCTTCGTATTTTTTGACTTCTTCAAAATAATTTTTTGTTACGTTCTCTCTTTCGAGATATTCATTCCACACATCACCGAAAGGTGCAGTTTTCATCTCCTCCTGAAGATACATTATCTCTGTAAAGTTGTTTTCATTCTGCAGCTTCTTCATTCTTTCATCAGGCTGTAGAAGTGCAAAGAGGAGTGCCTTCTGCACGCTTCTGACACCCGTTACCCAAGCAGAAATGCGATTGATTGATGCATCGAAATAGTCTGTTGCAATGAACACTCTGTCAAGGGCATTGTTTCTCACAATTTCCTTTGCAATCTCCTTTGTTTCATCGTCGAAAATGACCACGTGGTCACTGTCCCAACGGACTGCTCTTGTAATGTGAAGAGCTATCTTTTCGTTAAAGAGAAGAAGTGATGAAATCTTATCGCTGACAACCTCTGTGGGATGATAGTGACCGTTATCCATAAGAGGGGTGATGCCCTTGTAATCGGAATAGGAAAGACAAAATTCAGCCGAGCCTACAGTGTAGCTTTCAAGACCGATACCGAAAACCTTTGATTCCAGAGTTACATATACTTTTTCTTTATTATACTGTGTATCGAGTATTTCATCAAGACTATTTTTAAATCTCAGCGTGGGTGAAAGTCTATCAGCAGGAATATCCTTATAGCCGTCGGGAATCCATATATTCATAACGCAGGGAATACCTGTTTCTTCGGCAAAGTATTCCGCAATTTTAAGGCAGGCCTTACCGTGATTCACCCAGTATGTACGCACCTCTTCGTCAGGAGAAGAAAGGGTAAGATTATCCTTGACCATAGGGTGAGAAAAGAAGGTGGGGTTAAAGTCGATACCCATATTTCTTTCCTTAGCAAAGTCCACCCATTTTTTGAAGTGCTTCGGCAGGAGTTTATCTCTGCCTACTGCTTCACCCTCTTCAAAAATTGCATAAGAGGCGTGAAGATTCAGCTTCTTTTTGCCCGGCATAAGTGAAAATGCCTTATCATAATCTGCCATAAGCTCATCGGGTGTTCTTGCCTTGCCGGGATAGTTGCCCGTAGTCTGAATACCGCCTGAAAGAGCCTCTTTGCTGTCAAAGCCTACAACATCATCACCTTGCCAACAATGAACGGAAATACAAGTGTTTTTCAGCTTTTCAATGGCTTTTTCCGTATCAATACCATACTTTAAGTATATTTCTTTAGCTTCAGCATATCTGCTCATAGCTGAGCCTCCTTTACATTAAAAGTTCTTTTTATAATTTCTCTCGCCTGTGTCAGCGATATATTTTCATCACGCATAATCTGCGAAAGAATGTTGCCCGTTGCCGTAGCCTCCATTAGACCTGTAAATACTTTCTTTCCCGTGTACTCTGCCGTGAGCTTATTGAGGTACTTATCCTTACTGCCACCACCAACAATGTGAATTGCCTTAATCTCTTTACCGCTGATGTTTTCAATTTCTTCAACTGATTTTTTGTAAGACTCGGCAAGGGAATGATAAACGCTTGAAAGCACATCAGATAGCGGCAAATCGGGCTTGCCGAGATAATTTCTGACTGCTTCTATCATATTTTCAGGTGCAAGAAACTCAGAAGCATTTGGGTCAATTTTTTCATCAAAGCCGCTTTCTATGGCAAGGTACATCATCTCATCGTAGCTAAGCTCTTTATTAATATTTCTGCGGATATTCTGAAACAGCCACATCCCCATAATGTTTTTAAGAAAACGGAAACGATATTCAATTCCACCCTCGTTGGCAAAATTGGCTTCAAGTGCTTTATCACTCAGCACCGGAACAAGGTTTTCCGTGCCTATAAGGCTCCAGGTACCCGAAGAAATATATACACTTTCATCATCAACAGGACAAGCTGCCACTGCGGATGCCGTATCGTGTGACGGACAAAGAACAACTACAGTGTCAAAGCCGACTTCTCTTTTCACTTCATCTGTTAAGTGACCAACAACGGTACCGGGAAGTGAAAGATCACAGAATATATCTTCCGGAAGTCCTAGTTTACTAATAATGAATTTATCCCACTGCTTGCTTTCAGCATTAACAAGGTTAGTTGTAGTTGCATTGGTATATTCGTTTCTGATTTCGCCCGTAAGCTTAAATGAAAGATATTCAGGCATCATCAGAAAGTGCTTTGCTTTGCTCAGCTTACCGCTTTTCTTATCGCAGTAAAGCTGATAGATTGTATTGAAGCTCTGCTTTTGTATACCTGTTCGTGAATAAAGCTCTGCCTGAGAGATTATTTTATTTACCTCTTTTACTTCTTCGGTTGTTCTGCCGTCACGGTAGGACACAGCGGGAAGAATTTCCTTTTTGTTTTCGTCAAGAAGTACATAGTCGACGCCCCAAGTGTCAATGGCAATTGTTTTCGGGATTTTACCGATTTCCCTGCACTTTTTTATACCTGCTTTCACCTGAGCAAAAAGGTTTTCTATATCCCAGATGAGAGTGCCGTTTTCGTTTTTTATATTATTATCAAAGCGGTATATTTCTTCGAGGCTTAGTTTTCCGTTTTCAATATATCCGAGAATATGCCTGCCCGAAGACGCTCCGATATCTATAGCTAAATAATATGTGTTCATATATTTGTACCCCTCGATCTCGATACTAAAATACTCTTCAGAATAATTCATTATAATAATATCACTAAACATCTGCATTTTAAAGGTCCTTATTTGCTTAAAAAAGTGTCCTTATTTGTATTGATTTTCACACCGTAAAAATGTATAATCTCACAGAGGTGATTATATGATAAGCCGTGAAATTTTGAAAGAACTTATTCCCATAACCGATGAAGAGCAGGCAATACTTGACGGTAGAAGCACAGTAGACAGCAGTATTTATACAGAAAATGACGATAATATTATTTCTGCCAGAAAACTTCTCAAAGACGGAAAGCTCATTACAATCAGAACACACACAAGATTCATTCACTTCCCCGAACATACCCACGATTTTGTTGAAGTGGTTTATATGTGCACAGGAAAGACTACGCATATCATAAACGGTAAAACTATTGACCTTTCTGAAGGTGAACTTCTTTTTCTCGGTCAGAATGCAAAGCAGGAAATTCTCCCGGCATCAGGCAATGATATTGCAGTAAATTTTATCATTCTTCCTCAGTTTTTCGACAAAACACTTGAAATGTTAGGTGCCGAAGAGACGCCTTTAAAAAAGTTCCTTATTGAGTCGCTTTTCAAAGAAGAAAATCCGGGTTATCTGCACTTTAAGGTATCCGACGTTCTCCCAGTACAAAATCTTATTGAAAATCTGCTGTGGACACTTACAAGCAATGCATCCAACAAAAGAAATATCAACCAGACAACTATGGGACTTCTTTTTATGCAGCTGCTCAATCACACTGACAAGCTTGCTTATCAGTCAAAAGAAGAGGCGGCTATACTTCAGATTTTCAAATACATAGAAGAAAACTACAAAAACAGCAGTCTTACCGAGGCGGCAAAACTGCTGCATTATGATTTTTATTGGCTCAGCCACGAAATAAAGAATCAGACAGGTAAGACATACACTGAGCTTTTGCAGGACAAGAGACTGTCTCAGGCTGCATATCTGCTTAAAAACACAAAAATAGGTGTTGAAGAAATTTCAAAAGCTGTGGGCTATGAAAACAAAAGCTATTTCCACAGGATATTCGCAAGGCAGTTTGGTATAAGCCCGAAGAAATATAGGGATAATGAATATCAATAAAAAAAGACCTGTTTTTAGAAATCAGATTTTCTTAAAACAGGTCTTATGTATTAGTTTTTTATTTGGTTTTGCACCTTTACAAAAACAGCATATTATTCATTAGCGTAACTGCACCGTACCGTAATTCTTTTTGCTCCACCGTAGGTGCAAGTGTAGAGTATCAGATCATCACCGCTGTCTTTGACTTTATCAACATCAGTCGGCATAAGCTGTTCAACCGCAGTTACCTGATAAATGTGCTTTTCAGATTCCATATCGGTGAAAACAACCTTTTCACCGGGCTTGAGATGTCCGAGATAACCGAAATGAAAGCGGTAATTATGTGCGGCAATAACTAAGTTATCGGTTTTTGTGCTGCCGTAATATCTGCAAGGCGAAATCTTCAGTCTGCCGTAATCCCACTCTGACATAACAGGCAAATCAAGTTGCAGCGCAGGAATTGACAAATAACCTATATATCCGTAACCGTCAATTTCTTTAATTACCATTTCTTCATCGAAAGGGTCTGTAATTCCTTCAGTCAATTCATTTTCAGTGAGACTCAGACGGATTGACTCCATAAGTACCCCTGAGCTTTCCCGGGCTTTCTTGCTTTCATAATTGTTATAAATCAGAAGTCCCATCGCAAAACCGATAAGGATTACACCGACAGACATAAGAGTGATTGCTATCTTTCTTCTCATTCTGTTTCCTCATCTTTTTTACTGAAGTTAAGCATTGACCATCCGATACTGAAAAGTATCAGTCCTGCACCGGCAAATACCGGTACAGGCCAATTAAGTTGACCTGTATCTATCAATTCCTCAGGCTTTGTGGTACTTTCTGTTTCACCTGTCGGATTTGTTGTATTATCCGGCTTAGTAGGCTCTGTCGGGTTTGTTGTGTTGTCGTCAGGCAAAGTGGTATCATCAGGATTTGTGGTAGTTTCATCGTCTGAATCATCGTATCTATTCCTGATAATTACTGTCATCTGAGATATTTCATACAAAGCACTGTATCCTGCAGGAACATCGGTTTCAATAACATTCCAGGAGTGTTCTTTTTCAAGATTATCCCATCTGTGATACCAGTTGTTTGCAGCACTTAGAGCAACAGACTCAACAATTGTGCCGTCTTTTATAAGAGAAACATTTATGCTGTCTGGAATCTTACCGTAAGTTTCCCATATTTTTTTGACACTGATATATGTTTTTTCTTCATCAGTATCATCTTTATCTGCTTCAATTTTCGGGGTTGCATCAATGTTATATATCCACTTGTTCTGAGTTTCGTCTTTAACGGGCACTGTCACAATAAAAGGTGTCGGATTAAGATATCCCTCTTTTATTCCGACAGGAACAATAAGATACGCTCCCGACTGAAGATTTCGGAATGTAACTTTACCGCTGATATCAGTTGTCTTTTCTTCGAAAGCTATTGCATTAACTGTTGCGTGTACCATAAGATGTACGGGCAGGTAAGCATCTGAAAAATTGCCCATTTCCATACCGCAATCCTTAAACCCATCAGTATAAACAAAGTAGATTTCTTCGCCTTTGATATAAGCTGAAGCAATGCGATATATTCTGAATGTAGCACCGCTTATGGGTTCTTTGCTCTCCTTATCAATGGTAGAGAGTGTTATATTACCGCTTTGCTCAGCTGAAACAGCAGAACTACTCAGTGAAAATAGAGTGACGCACATAACAATTGTGATGAGAATAGCGATAATTTTTTTTACTGAGATATTCATATGCTTTCACTCCTTTATTTTTAATTATTTGTCTTGTTGAGCTTTATCTGTCTTGGTTTTCTTACTGTTTTTATTACTCTTTCTGTTCTTATAAAGCAGCACAATTAGTAATAAGCCGAGCATAGGTGCCGCAACAGCAGGGGTAACAAGTAACGGATCTATCTGATAAGCTTCGGTGATTACATTGATAACTCTGTCAGGTTCAATATTTTCTATTCGGGTACCTCGCACGAGCATTCTGTGGGTGTTGATACCGTAAGGTGTGCAGGTAACGAGAGTGCAATAATCTTCGCCTTGTACAATATTCAGATTGTCGGTTTCGTGAGGAAGAACTATAAGAATCTGGTCTACCTGATAGGTTATAGTTCTGTCAAGGATTCTTATGGTAAATATATCACCGACTTCAACCTTGT
>JAZQZO010000350.1:0-1761 GCA_045634065.1 Acutalibacteraceae bacterium | reverse complement strand
GTAGCCGAGTTCTCTCTGCTCGAGTGTTTCACCAACGCAGATGATGGGCTTAAGACCTGCATTAAGAGCTGCAAGTGAACGAAGGTTTACAGTCTGATCTGTTTCACCGAAGTACTGTCTTCTTTCGCTGTGACCTACAACTACATATTCAACACCGAGTTCCTTGAGCATATCAGCTGAGATTTCACCTGTGTATGCACCTGAAGCTTTGAAGTGTACATTTTCAGCACCGATTTTGATGTTTGAACCCTTAGCAGCTTCAAGAGCAGCAGGGATATCTACGAAAGGTACGCAGAGAACAACTTCACAGTCAGCACCTGCAACGAGGGGCTTCATTTCATCGATAAGAGCGATAGCCTGTGAGGGAGTCATATTCATTTTCCAGTTACCAGCGATAACTGCTTTACGTGTAGCTTTATTCATTTTAGTTACTCCTTATATATTTTAGTACGCTTTAATTATTCTTTGTCGTTAAGTGCAACAACACCGGGAAGATCTTTGCCTTCGAGGAATTCAAGTGAAGCACCGCCACCTGTTGAGATGTGGCTCATCTTGTCAGCAAAGCCAAGCTTCTGAACAGCAGCAGCTGAGTCACCGCCGCCAACGATTGAGATAGCACCGCTTTCAGCAATAGCTGTAGCAACTGCGATTGTACCATTAGCAAACTGAGCCCACTCTGATACACCCATAGGACCGTTCCAGATTACTGTACCTGCATCTTTAACTGCGTTTGCGAAGATTTCTTCTGTCTTAGGACCGATGTCAAGACCCATCCAACCGTCGGGAATCTTGTCTGAATCAACGATCTTGCATTCTGTGTCAGCCTTGTATTCAAGACCGATTCTGTTATCAACAGGAATAAGGAAGTTTACACCCTTAGCCTTAGCTGTTTCCATCATTTCTTTAGCGAGGTCAATCTTGTCTTCTTCGCAGATTGATGTACCAACGCTGTGACCGTTAGCAGCAAAGAATGTGTAAGCCATACCACCGCCAACGATGAGGGTATCAACTGTTTCCATAAGGTTTGTGATTACGCCGATTTTGTCTGAAACCTTAGCGCCACCAAGGATAGCAACGAGAGGTCTCTTGGGATTAGCGAGAGCACCGCCGATGTATTCGAGTTCTTTACGGATGAGGTAACCGCCAACTGCGGGAAGGTAGTCAGCAACACCTGTTGTTGATGAGTGAGCTCTGTGAGCTGAACCGAAAGCATCGTTAACATAGATTTCTGCAAGTGAAGCGAGAGCCTTTGAGAATTCAGGATCATTCTTTGTTTCTTCCTTGTGGAAACGAACGTTTTCAAGAAGAAGAACTTCGCCTTCCTTAAGGTCAGCAGCGAGAGCCTGAGCACTTTCGCCAACAACGTCCTTAGCCATCTTAACTTCGATGCCGAGGAGTTCGCCGAGTCTTACTGCTACGGGAGCAAGTGAAAATTCGGGTTTGAATTCACCCTTGGGTCTGCCGAGGTGTGAGCAAGCGATAACCTTAGCGCCATTGTCAAGAAGATACTTGATTGTGGGGAGAGAAGCAACGATTCTCTTATCGCTTGTGATAACGCCGTCTTCCATCTTTACATTGAAGTCGCAACGGATGAGGACTTTTTTGCCTCTTACGTCGATATCTTCAACTGATTTCTTGTTTAATACGTTCATTGTGTTTCGTTCCTTTCGTAAGTAAACTTAATATTGTTTAAAACATACCATTGATTATTCTATAATATTATGGACATTTTTTCAAGTGTTTTGTGGTAAAAAATAATCG